>NZ_JBYSYA010000017.1:0-123510 GCF_058782785.1 Cupriavidus sp. FW306-01-F10A | reverse complement strand
AACGCCATGGTCAGAACCAGCACTCCTTGGGACAAATCGCTTCACCGAACTTGACTTTGAAGACGGTTACTCAGGCGACGCGTTTTTCTGCTTACTCTTTTGTCGCTTGGACAAAAGAGTAAGTCGCCGGCTACGCCGGCGAAACAGCCCACGCTAGTCAAGCACGACACCCAACCGCGGTGCCAAAGCCCAAAAATCACACCCCGCTATTCGGCGAAGAACCCTTCTTTTTTGCACGACCGCCTTGTTCAATAACCGTAATACGGCTGCTGCTGTTCGTAATATCCCGACGGCTGCGGACCGCAAGGCACGTAGGCACGGTCGTAGTCGCGGTAGCAATAGCCTGGCGGCGCTGCCGGCGGTGCGTATGAGACGGGAGCCGGCGCGTATGGCACCGGAGCCGGGGCGTAGGTGACAGGGGCCGGGGCCGCCATGACCGGCGCCGAGGCCAGGGCCGCGCCAAAGGCCAGGCCGACCAGCGCGCCGACCGCCAGCACTGCTCCGGCATTCGAGCCGCCGCCGTGGTGGTGGCGGCCGCGCGCCGACGCCGGGCCGGCTGCCACCAGCGCCACGCTCAGGGCAACCGCTGAAACGGTTCGGGTGGAGGGGCGCATATCGGACTCCTTCTGATGCAGCTTGTGTGCATTCATGATGCACGCAAAGCGCCCCTCAAGGTGTTTCGGCGCGGCTGGCGACTTGTTAGGGTTGTAACGGCTGCTTTAATGCCGGTGCCGGTCAGCCGGCGGCCAGCGCGCGCTCTGGCTCCTGCCCGAATGGCGGCATGTTCTCCAGCCGCAGCGATTGCGGCACCGACAGCGAGATGTCCGCGGCGCGCAGGCGCTTGAGGATTTCGAACAACAGGTCGCTGCGCGTGTTGGCGGCGATGCGCGGGCTGCCGACATAGCCCGTCACCGACAGCGTGATGCCGTTGGGCGCCAGCTGGCTGAACATGACCGAGGGTGCCGGTACGTCCAGGATGCTCTCGTTCTCGCGGTAGACGTCCAGCAGCAGGTCGCGCAGCTGTTCGGGGTCGGTATTCAGCGGGAAGGTAAGTTGCAGCGACGCCACCCCCTGGGTGCTGTTGCTCATGGTCACGTTGCGCAGGTTCTGCGAGATCAACTGCGAGTTGGGCACGATCACGGTGGAGCGGTCGCCCAGCTGGATCTCGGTGGCGCGCACGTTGATGCGGCGGATATCGCCCTCCACGCCGGCAATGCTGACCATGTCGCCCACCTTGACCGGCCGCTCGGTCAGCAGGATCAGGCCGGAGACGAAGTTCTTCACGATCTCCTGCAGGCCGAAGCCGATACCCACCGACAGTGCGCTGACGATCCACGCCAGGTTGTCCCAGCGCACGCCCAGCAGCGACAGCACCAGCAGCACCAGCAACACGTAGCCGACATTGCTGTACAGCGTGATCAGCGAGGCGCGCAGGCCCGGCTCCTTGCAGACCTTGGGCAGCAGTTCCCCATCGAGCCAGCGCCGCACCGAGCGCAGCAGCCAGATGCCGACTCCGAGAGCGATCAGCGCATTCAGGATGCGGTCGGGCATGATGTTGAGACTGTGCAGCTTCTCGCCGCCCAGCACCATTACCAGGCTGTTGAGCAGGTCCGCGGGTGTGGTGCCGAAGCCGCCGGTCAGCAGCGCCAGCACCGCCACCAGCAGCAGCACGCTGGCGCCGATGCCTGACAGGATGGTGGAGGCCTGCTCCAGGTGCGAATCGTCCACGCCGAACAGCTGCTTGATGACACGGCCGCTGGCGTAGTTGGTCGAGAGCAGGCTTTCGCAGACGTCGCGCGTGACCTGGGTCAGCAGGTACAGGCTGCACAGCACGATGTCGAACCAGACCAGCTCGTAGGTCAGGAAGCGCGCAAAGCTGATGTAGCCGGCCAGCAGCGCCACCACCGACACCAGCACGATGACCGACACGCCGGCGTGGATCATGCCCGCCAGCGTGGCGCGCGCCTCGGGCCGCTCGCCGGCGGCCGCCAGCAGGTTGCGCACGCGGTTGGCGCGCAGCAGCGCGGCGCCGATGGTCAGCACCACCACCAGCGAGACCAGCCCGCGCCCCAGCAGCGTGACCTGCACGCTGGTATCGGCAATGCGGTTCAGCTGCTCGAGCGTACCGGCCAGCAGCAACAGGCCGGCCAGCACGGCGGGGAACGGCTTCATCGCCAGCGCCACCGGATCGGCCAGCGCCGGCAGGCGCCAGGAGGGATGGCGCGTGCACAGCAGCGCGCGCCCCAGGCCCGCGATCAGCGCGCTGGTCAGCGTCAGCTTGAGCAACTGGCCGTACAGCTCGACCAGGTCCGGCGGCAGTTCATAGCTGCGCGTGAAGGCGTTGTAGACCAATTGCACCGCCAGCCCGGTGGTGCACACGGTGGCCAGCGTGGTGGCCAGTGCCAGGGCGCTGCGGCGCAGGCGCGTCTCCGGCAGCTTGTGCAGGCAGAACCACGCCAGTGCCCGTTCCGCCAGGCGTCGGCCCAGGGTCCATACCGCCAGGGCCAGCAACAGCAAGGCGATGGTGGCGGCGCGCTGTGACGGCTGCCAGGCCAGTTGTGCCATCGGCACCACCTGGTCGGTGAAGGAGGCCAGGCGCGCCTGGTCTTCCTGTGTCGGGCTGACCAGCGGCTTCCAGAACTGCGGGTTCAGGATGCTCTCGGAGCGCAGCGCGAGCTGGTCCTTCATCTGGCCGCGCTGCAGCCGCGCCAGCTGGTCGCTCAGGTTGGCGATGTTCGCCTTGCTCTCGCCTGCCTGCTTGAGTTGTGCGTCAAGCTGGGCACGGCGCGCATTCAGTTCGGCGCGCTGCCTGACCACCGCCGGCGCTTCCTTGGTGGTGCCGGCCGCCGGTGGCGGACCCAGCACGTCCAGCTGCGCCTGCAGCTGCGCCCGCTGCGGGGTCAGCGCCGAAGACAGCTTGTCGACGTCGGCATCGAGCTTCTGCAGCGTTTCTTCGAGTTCATGCAGCCTGGTGTTGCCATCCGGGTCGGAGGCCTGCTGCTTGATGCGGTCCTGCTCGGTCTGCAGGCGCTTGAGTTCGGCGGCGGCCTCGCCGTGGCTGATGGCGGGCGCCTGCTGGGCGCCGGCCTCGGAAGCTGCTTCTGATGCCGGGGCGGCCAGTGCGGCGGGCAGCGTGGCCGGCATCAGGTGGCATAGCGCAGCGAGCGCAAGGCCCAGTGCGAGCCGTGAAACTTTGCTCATGGCGGAATCTCGTCGGATGGTGACTTGCGGCGGCTCCGGCATCGGCAACGGCATCGCGCTGGCACGCGTCGGATGCGGCGGCGATGGGATGCGGGAACGGCCGGAGCACCGGCAATGAACACGGGAAGGGGGCCGCTCGCTGGCGCTCCCTTCGGCGAAGTCTGGTCAGGGCACGAAGCGCGGCGGGCTGCCTGGCAGGCCGGTGTGCGGGACACGGGACGTGCTGACCGATGGCGGCGGGACCAGAGGACACGAAAAACGGCCTTGCCGCGGTTCGCGAGATTATACGAAAGCGGATACGCCACCCAGCCGTTCCTTGTGTCGGATAGCGCACTGGGTGACATTTTGATACGGATACGCGCGCGGTGGCGCGTGGTCTGCGGGAATCGCATTACCATCACGGTCTTCGGGCCGCAGGCGGCCCATTTCATTACCAGGAGATGGCATGGCTGTTCCGTCAGGCACGGAAAAGGCGCAGCTCGGCGGCGGGGCCGGGCAGATTGAAATGTTGGTCGATCGTCCCGCCGGCGCGCTGCGAGGCATCGCCGTGGTCGCGCATCCGCATCCGCTGCTGGGCGGCTCGGCCACGCACAAGGTGCCGCACCAGTTGGCCAAGGCGCTGGTGGCACGCGGCTTCCTGACCGTGCGGCCGAATTTCCGCGGGGTCGAGGGGTCCGCGGGGCAGCATGACCAGGGCAGCGGCGAGGCGCAGGACATGCTCGCCGTGGTCGCCCATCTGCGCGAGGCCCATCCCGGCCTGCCGCTGGCACTGGCCGGCTTTTCCTTTGGTGCGTTCGTCATGGCCCATGTCGCCGCCACGCTGGCGGCGCAGTCCGTGCCGATCCGCCACCTGGTGCTTGCCGGCACGCCTTACGGCACCGTCAAGGCGCACCGCAGCTATGACACGCCGGCCGTTCCCGCCGATTGCCTGGTGGTCCACGGCGAGCGTGACGAGCGCGCGGAACTCGGCGCGCTGTTCGACTGGGCGCGCCCGCAGGGGCTGCCCGTGGTAGTGGTGCCGGGGGCGGACCACTTCTTTACCGGCAAGCTGCCGCTGCTGGTCCGTATCGTCGGCGGCTACCTGGATCGTCCCGATGCGGGGGCGGCCGCCTGATGGCTTAAGGGCGCCAGGCCTCAGGCGTTCGGCATCGCCGGTGCGCCGCCGATCGGGTCGGGATGGATCTGCATCAGCGCGGCGCGCTTCTCCAGCAAGTGCTGGCGCAGGATGGCCGCCAGCCGCTTGCCGTCGCGGGCTTCCAGCGCGCGGATCATCTCTTCGTGATCGTGCACGGCGCGGTCCCATTTGTCGGTCTGGTGGTTGGAGCGGAAACGCATCGCCTTGAGCCGCCGGTTGAGCGTCAGGTAGGTCTGCTGCAGCGTCTGGTTGCGCGCGGCCCCGGCGATGCGGTCGTGGATCTCCTGGTTGCGGGCGTAGTAGCCGGGCAGGTCGTTCTGCGCGCGGCAGGCCAGCATGGCGTAGTGCAGCGCCTTGATCTCGGCCAGCTCCGGCGGCGTGATGCGCTCGCAGGCCAGTTCCCCGGCAAAGGCCTCCAGGCCGCTCATCAGCTCGAAGGCTTCCCAGGCCTCGGCCTCGCTCATCCGTGACACGCTCGCGCCGCGGTTGGGCGAGATCTCGATCAGCCCCTCGGCGGCCAGCACCTTCAGCGCCTCGCGCAGCGGAGTGCGCGAGATGCCCAGCGTTTCACACAGCTCGCGCTCATTGAGCTTCATGCCCGGCGGCAGCACCCCCTCGACGATAAAGTTGCGCAGGTGGTCGACCACGGTGTCGTGCAGCCGCTGGCGCACGACCCTGGGCAGGAGCGGGGCGGCGGCCGCACCGGTGCCGTCCGGAGTTTGCATGCAATGTCCCTGTCATTGGCGTTGCGCCATTCTAAGACATTGCCGGCGGGCGGCGGCCCCCTCCGAGCCTAGCGCGCCGGACCGCGCAGCGGCATGCCGTTTTCGCGCGGCGCCTGTGAGCCTTCGCCCCGCCCGATCAGCGCCACCGACAACGCCGACACAACCCCAGCAAAGGCCACGTAGGCGCAGATCTGCCAGGGCTTGCCGCCGCCCGACTTGAGCAGTGCCGTGGCGATGATGGGCGTGATGCCGGAGGCGAAGATCCCCGAGAACTGGTAGACGAACGAGATCCCGGTGTATCGCACCCTGGCATCGAACAGCTCGCAGAACAGCGCCGCTTCCGGGCCGTAGACCGCGGCGTAGAGGATGCCGAACGGCACCACGATGGAGAGCCACAGCAGCATGGTGCTGCCGCCGCTGTTCAGCATCAGCCAGAACGCCGGGAAGGCGGACAGGGCCGTGATCAGCGAGCCCCAGAAATACACGCGGGTGCGGCCGATGCGGTCGGACAGGTGGCCGAAGAACGGAATGAAGAAGCACATCGCAATGGCCGCCGCCATCACGCCGACCAGTGCTTCAGTCCGGCTGATATTGATGGTCTGGGTCAGGTAGGTGATCGAGAACACGCCGAAGATGTTGAAGAAGACCCCGTCGATATAGCGCGCGCCCATGCCCTTGAGGATATTGCCCGGGTAGCGCCGCATCATGTCGACAAAGGGAATCCGGGTCTCGGCATTGCGCTGCTTGATCACGGCGAATTCAGGCGTCTCCTTGACGTTGAGGCGGATATACATGCCCACGAACACCATTCCCGCCGAGATCAGGAAGGCCACGCGCCAGCCCCACGCCAGGAATTGCGCATCGGTCAGGGTCAGCGACAGCAGCGCCACCACGCCGGATGCCAGGCACAGTCCGATCGCCAGCCCGATCTGCGGCAGCGACGCATAGAAGCCCCGTTTGCCCGGCGGTGCGTACTCATAGGCCATCAGCACCGCGCCGCCCCATTCGCCACCCAGGCCGATGCCCTGCAGCACGCGCAGCAGCAGCAACAGGATCGGCGCGAGGATGCCGATGCTGTCGTAGGTCGGCACCAGCCCGATCAGGAAGGTGGACACGCCCATGATCATCAGCGTGATCACCAGCATGCTCTTGCGGCCGACCTTGTCGCCGAAGTGCCCGAAGATCACGCCGCCCAGCGGCCGCGTGACAAAGCCCACCGCAAAGGTGGTGTAGGCCAGCATGGTGGCCACCAGCGGGTCATTGCCGGGGAAGTACAGCTTGTTGAAGACCAGGCCGGCGACCACGCCGTACAGGAAGAAGTCATACCACTCGATGGTGGCGCCGATTACGGACGCCAGCGCGACCTTGCGGATCGCCTGTTCGTTGGGGCTTGTCATGCTTGTCTCCTCAGGTGATGGGCGGCGTCCTCTGGAAGGATGGTTATGGACGCCGGATGCACTGCAGGGTTTGGCCTTGTTATGGATGCCTGGCCTTGGTTGTTCGCAATCAGGACTGGCGCAAGCCGCTCAGGCGGCTGCTGCCATCGGGGTCGCCACATCGACGGGATGCATTTCCCGCCGTGCGTCTTCGCGGATGAAGTCGGCCGCGCGCTCGGCCATCATCACCACCGGCACGTTGGTGTTGCCCGAGACCAGCGTGGGCATCACCGAGCAGTCCACCACGCGCAGCCCGCCCACGCCATGCACGCGCAGGCGCGCATCGACCACCGCCAGTGGATCGGCGGCGGGCCCCATTTTCGCGGTGCCCGACGGATGGAAGATGGTGGCACCGTACTCGCGGCAGAAATGCAGGATCTCGTCGTCGCTGCGCACCTCGTCGCCCGGCCGGAACTCGCGTTTCATCAGGCCGCGCATCGGTTCGGTCTGCGCCACGCGCCGGGCGTAGCGTACCGCTGCCACGGTGCAGCGCCGGTCCAGCTCGGCCGACAGGTAGTTGGGCTGCATCGACGGCGGCTCATACGGATCGGTCGAGCGGATCCGCACCGTGCCGCGCGACTCGGGCCGCAGCTGGCATACCGAATAGGTGCAGCCGGAGAAGGGATGCACCATGCCGCCGGCCATGTCGGCGGACAGGGTCGAGAAATGGAACTGCGTATCCGGCGTGGCGCTTTCCTGCGGCAAGGCGCGGCAGAACATCGCGCCCTGGTTGATGCCGATCGCCAGCGGCCCCTTGCGCATCAGCAGCCATTCCAGGCCCATGCGCGCCTTGCCCGTCAGCGAGCGCAGCTGGTCGTTGGTGGTGATCGGCTTGGCCACCTCGTAGATCAGCCGCACCTGCAGATGGTCCTGCAGGTTCTCGCCCACGCCCGGCAGGGCATGCACTACCGGTACGCCCAGATCCTGCAGCAACGGCGCCGGGCCGATGCCCGACAGCTGCAGCAACTGCGGCGACTGCAGCGCGCCCGCGCACAGGATCACCTCGCGCCGCGCCCGCAGGATATAGGGCTGGCCATGCTGGGTGTAGCGCACGCCCACGGCACGCTTGCCTTCGAACAGGATCCCGGTGGTGTGGGCATCGGTCTCGACGCGCAGGTTCGTGCGCCCGCGCGCCGGACGCAGGTAGGCCACCGCGGTCGAGCAGCGCCAGCCGTTGCGGGTGGTGAGCTGGTAATAGCCCACGCCCTCCTGGTCGCCACCGTTGAAGTCGGTCTTGCGCGGCAGGCCCAGCGCCTGGCCGGCGCCGATGAAGGCATCGACCAGCGGATGCTGCCGGTCGATCGAGGTCGCGTTCAGCGGGCCGTCGGTGCCGCGCGTGGGGCCGGCGCCAAGGTCGTTGTTCTCGAGCTTGCGGAAGTAGGGCAGACAGTTGTCCCAGCCCCAGCCAGGATTGCCCAGCGTCTCCCAGTGGTCATAGTCCTCGCGCTGGCCGCGCACGTAGATCAGGCCATTGATGGCGCTGCTGCCGCCCAGCGTGCGGCCGCGCGGCCAGTAGATGCGGCGATTGAGCATGTTGGGATCGGGATCCGTATAGAAGCCCCAATTCACTTCCTTGTGGAACATGGTCTTGCCATAGCCGATCGGGATATGGATCCACGGGTAGCGGTCGGGCGGGCCGGCCTCCAGCAGGCAGACCGAATAGCGGCCGTCTTCGCTGAGCCGGTTGGCCAGCACGCACCCGGCCGAGCCGGCGCCTACCACGATGTAGTCAACGGTTTGCGACATCGTCGCTGTCTCCTTTTTCTGGCCGGCAGGCACGTAGCCACCCGGCTTCGATCTATAATCTGAAACGTTCTGTTCCGGATTTTATTTTTCAAAACCGGAATGGAAAGCTCAATCGCGAGGAGACGCCGGTTGTGAAACAGAACGTGCAATTCCCGTTTCAGAATCGCACTGCAGCAGAGGACGGGACGGTGGAGGACGATGCACGCAGCCTGCGCGTGCTGATGGTGCTGTCCAGCCTGGCCAGGGCGCAGCACCCGCAAACGCTGTCCCAGCTTTCGCAGCGGTTGCATGTGCCCAAGGCGACACTGATGCGCCTGCTGGCCGCCATGGAGCGCACCGGCTTCGTGGTCCGCATGCCGGCCGAGCGCGGCTATGTGCCCGGCCCGGGCGCCGCGTCGCTGGCACTGCAGACCCTCAGGAGCCCGCCGATGCTGCGCGAGTGCCGCGCCATCCTGGCCAGGCTGGTGGCGAGCCTGGGCGAGACCTGCAATCTCACCGCGCTCGACGGCGACCGGGTCCTCTATGTGGAGCGCGTCGAGACGCACGAGCCACTGCGCCTGCAGTTGTCGCCCGGCATCCACGTGCCGCTGCACTGCACCGCCAGCGGCAAGCTGTTCCTGTCAGCCATGAACCGGCTGGAACGCCAGCAGATGCTCAGGCGCCTGGACCTGGCCCCGCACACGCCGCGCACGCTGTCCGATGTGCCGGGACTCAATACCGAGCTGGACCGGCTGGGCGCGCGCGGCATCGGCGTGGACCATGAGGAATTCGTGCGCGGCATGTGCGCGGTGGCAGTGCCGGTGCGCGAGCCGGATGGCGAGGGTTCAGGCCGGGTGGTGGCCGCGATTGCCTGTCATGCGCCGACGGCGCGGGCATCGCTTGAGGCGCTGCTGCAGGCGGTGCCGACGCTGCAGGGCGCGGCCAGGGAGATGGCTGCGGTGCTGTGCGGGCACTGAGCCGGGCCGGCTTCCCGCTCAGCGCTTGCGAACGCCAGCCGCCGCCACCGCGCGCGCGGCCAGCAACGGCACCGGCTCGGCCGTGACGGTCTCGCCGGCCCGGCGCATGACGAGCTCGCGAAACAGGCGCGCCGGCGTGCGTGGCGTGAGTTCGCCGTTCCAGACCGCGACCACCGGCTCCACGCGGCTGCCGAGTTCGAAGCGAAGCACTCTCGCCACCTTGGCCAGGGCGAGCTGCGCGGCAATGCGCTCGGGGAACACCGCGAGGAAATGACCCGCCTGCAACAAGCTGGCCGTGGCGGCCACATCGCTGGTGCGGATGCCCAGCGAGGGCGCCGGCGCCCCAAGGGTATGAAACGCCGTGTGCAGCAGGTGAAGCATGCGCGAGCCGGCCACCGGAATGCACCATTGCTGCCCGGACAGTTCCTGCGCCGCCAGCTTGCGGCGCGTGAGCAGCGGATGGTCCAGGCTGGCGACGATCACCACCTTCTGTGCCGGGACTACCGGTGCCGTGCGCAGCGCGGGTAGCGACAGGCGCGGATCGTCATAGGCGAACAGCAGGTCCAGCGAGCCATCCACCAGTTGATCCGCCAGTTCGCCGATGCCGCCTTCGATCACGCTGATCTCCACGCGCGGATGGTCACGGTAGAAGTCGCTCATCGCCCGCGCCAGGAAGGGCTGCACCGACATCGTCCGGAACGCGATGCGCAACGCCCCCTGGCTGCCGGCGCGCACTGCCTGCAGCGATTCGGCGAGCCGTTCGAGCTGCGCCAGCAAGACCGCCGCATGGGCTGCCATCTCCCGTCCGGGCTCGGCCAGGTGCAGGCCGCGGCGGCCGCGCTCGAACAGCGGCATGCCCACGATGTCTTCGATCTCGGCCAGGGTCTTGGACACCGCGGCGGGGCTGACATGAAAGCGCGCGGCGACGGCTGCGGCGGTTGGCATCTCGCTCAGCGCCAGCATGATGCGCAGGTGGCGCAGCTTGAGGCGGCCAAGCAGGGTATGGGCGAAGGCTTCGGCGGGCATGGGGCAGGCGACGATCGGCAGGGCCGGGTGGCTCATTCTATAAGTTAACCATTTGCTCAACAAACAGCGATTTTTATTCGCTTTTGGTATCGGAACCGATCCCATATAGTCGGCGCATCACCTGATTCATTCCAAGCCATCACGAGGCAATCAGACCTCAGGAGGAGACCCATGGAAGCCATGAGCCATTTGCGCTCGATCATGCGCGGCATGCTTGCCGGCGCAGCCTTGCTCGCAGCCACTTGCGCAACTGCCGCACCTGCGTGGCCCGACCGGCCGCTGCGCCTGGTGGTGCCGTTCCCGGCCGGCGGTTCCTACGACATCATCGGCCGCACGCTCGCGCGCAAGCTGGAACAGCGGCTGGGGCAGCCGGTGGTGGTGGAGAACATCGCCGGCGGCGCGACCGTGCCGGGCGTGTCGTCGGTGCTCAAGGAGAAGGCCGACGGCAATACGCTGCTGCTGGCCAGCGACGGCACGCTCAGTATCAATCCGTTCACGATCAAGGGCCTGCGCTATCGCCCCGAGACCGACCTGACGCCGGTGACCATCGTCAGCACCGTGCCGCACTGGATCATCACGCGCGCCGACCGCAAGGAGATGACGCTGGGCGAGCTGAAGACGCATATCCAGCGCAACCCCGGCAAGGTGTCGATCAGCATCAACGTCGTCGCGGGGGCTGCGCACCTCGGCCTGGCCGACTGGAAGCGCCGCAATGGCCTGGATTTCACCATCGTTCCATACCGCGGCTCGCCGCCGGCCATGGCGGACCTGATCGGCGGCCAGACCTATGCGCATGTCGATGTGATCGGCTCTTCGGTCAATTACGTCCAGGATGGCAAGGCCAGGCCCCTGGCCACGCTGCAGGCGGAGCCCGTCACGCAGTTTCCCGGCCTCGAAACGCAGAAGGCGGGCGGCACGGATGCGCTGCAGGTACGCGGCAACCTGGCGCTGGTGGTCAAGGCGGGCACGCCGGCTCCGGTCATCGACCGGCTCTACAAGGAAGTGAAGGCCAGCGTTCAGGAAGCGGACTTTGCCGCGCGCCTGCAGACGCTTGCCTATGAGCCGGTCCTTTCCACCCCCGAGCAGGCCCGCCGCTTCCTGCAGGCGGAAACGATCCGCTACGGCGCCATTGCGCGCGCGGTCGATCTCGAATCCAACTGAACCCTTCACGCTGTCGGAGCCAGTCCATGCGTTTTGTCATTGCCCTGATGCGGCATGAAACCAATACCTTTTCGCCGATTACCACGCCATTGAGCGCGTTCAACCGCGGCAGCACCGCTGGCCCGCTCTACGGCGACGACGCGGTGCGTGCGTGCCAGGGCACCAACAGTGCCGCGGCCGCGTTCATCGACCTGGTACGCCGCCAGGGCGACGAGTTCGTGATGCCCCTGATGGCGAGCGCGGTGCCCAGTGGCATGGTGACCGCACAGGCATTCGAGTCGATGGCGGCCAGCATTGTCGAGGCGGTGCGCGCGGGCTGCGATGCCGTGATGCTGGACCTGCACGGCGCCATGGTGGCCGAGGGCTATCCGGATGCCGAAGGCGAACTGCTGGCACGCATCCGTGCCGCCGCGCCCGAGGTGCCGATCGCGGTATCGCTGGATTTCCACGCCAACTTCAGCGTTGCGCTGGTTGACAATGCGACCGTGATCGCCGGCTACTGCACCTATCCCCACGTGGACGTGTACGAGACCGGCGCACGCGCCGCCCGTACCCTGATGGCGGCGCTGCGAGGCGAGGCCCGCCCGGTCCTGTTGTGGCGCACGCTGCCGATGCTCACCCACATGCTGCGCCAGACCCCGCGCGCGCAACCCATGAAGGACATCATGGAGCGTGCGATGGCGGCCGAGCGCGATGGCGAGGTGCTCAACGCCTCGGTGTTCGGTGGCTTTCCGCTTGCCGATATCCCGCATACCGGACTGGCCGTGGTGATCGTGGCGGATGCCGCCAGGGTCGACGCAGGGCGGCGCCTGCTCGACGAGCTCTGCGGCATGGCGTGGGAACGCCGGGCTGATTTTGTTTTTCCGATCGAGCCGATGGAGGAATCCATCGCGCGCGCCAAGACGCTCACGCAGGGCCCGGTCGTGCTGGTCGACCATGGCGATAACTGCGGCGCAGGCGGGCCGACGGATGAAATGACGGTGCTGGGCGAAGTCCTGCGCCAGGAGCTCGAAGGCGTGGTCGCCGGGCCGTTCTGGGACCCGGGCGCCGTGGCGGAACTGATTGCCGCCGGCGTCGGGCAGTCCGTCACGCTGGATGTGGGCGGCAAGACCGACATGCCCGCGCTGGACCTGAAGGGCCGTCCGCTGCGGCTGAGCGGCCGGGTGCAGTGCATTACCGACGGCAACTACCAGGTCACCGGCCCGATGTTCACAGGCATGAAGCTGAGCCTGGGCCGCACCGTGGTGCTGGATGTCGCCGGCACGCTGGTCGTGATCTGCGAGAAGCCGCAGGAGCCGTTCGATACCGGCGTGTTCACGCACGCAGGCATCGACTTGTCGCGCCGCAGATACATCCTGATCAAGTCGCGCCAGCACTTCCGCGCCGGGTTCGAGCCGATCGCCAGCGAGATCGTGCTGGTGGCCGGCCCCGGAGTCTGCAGCTCTGACTACAGCCAGTTCCCGTTCCGCAACCTGCGCCGGCCGATCTATCCGCTGGAAGCACATACCGTGCTCGAGGCTGCCTGAGCGCATCCGCCGCCGTCAACCGGAGTGACCGTATGACCTATTCGACCCCCTTGCGACGGCTGGCCGCCGCGCTGGCATTGGCCCTGGGTGCCAATGCCGTTCCTGCCAAGGCTGCCCCCGCCAGCGGCGACGCGCCCGTGCGCATCGTCGTCGGCTTCGCGGCCGGTGGCGCGCTGGACATCTTCGCGCGCACGCTTGCTGAAAAGCTGCGTGTTTCGCTCGACACGCCCGTCCTGGTCGAGAACCGCCCCGGCGCATCGGCGCGGCTGGCACTGGAGAACGTCAAACGCGCGCCGCCGGACGGCAAGACGGTGCTGATCTCGCCCGCGCCGCCGTTCACCATCTTTCCGCTGACCTACAAGCGCCTGGCCTATGACCCCGACAAGGACCTGGTTCCGGTCGCCTACCTGGCCGATGTGCCGCTGGTGGCGTCCGCCAGCGTCAACCAGCCCTATCGGACCATGCCGGAATACCTGGCATGGGTGAAGCGCAACCCGGACAAGGGCGGCGTCGGGCTGGTCACGCTCGGCGGCAGCATTCATTTCGGCGTGCTGTCGCTCAGCAAGTCGATTGGCGTGCCGTTGCTGCCCACTGCCTATCGCGGCGCCGTCATGATGCTGACCGATGAGATCGGCGGCACGCTGCCGCTGGGTATCGATGCGGTGGGGGGCCAGATGGAGCTGTACCGGGCGGGCAAGATCCGTTTCCTCGGCGTCACCGGGACCCGCCGGTCGGCACTGCTGCCTGATGTGCCAACGCTGGCGGAGGCGGCCGCGCCGGGTTTCGAGGCGGCGTCCGGCTGGTACTCGGCCTTTGTGCCGGCGGGGACGCCGCCGGCTGCGGTAGCGAGGATCGAGAAGGCGCTGCTCGACGCCATCAAGGATCCCGTGGTGCGCGACAAGATGTCGGCGCTGGGCATGGAGATGAACGGCAAGCCGGGGGATGCCCTGCGCAAGCTCATCCAGGCGCAGCGCACGCAGTGGGGCCCGGTGGTCGCGGCCTCGGGCTTTACGGCCAGCGAATGAGGCCGGCCGTCCAGGCGGGGGTGGCGCGGGTATCGCTTGCTGCCTACCCTGTCTGCACAGGGCTGTGCCGCAACAGCTGCCCGACCCGCTCGCGCAGCATCGGCAGCACTTCGCCCTCAAACCAGGGATGCTGCTTGAACCACGGCTGGTTGCGCGGTGACGGATGCGGCAACGGCACGAAGCCGGGCGCGTAGTCCTTCCATGCCCTGACGGTCTCGGTCAGCGTCGGCTTGCGGCGCGCCCCGAGGAAATGGCGCTGCGCGTACTGGCCGACCAGCAAGGTCAGCTCGATCGACGGCAGTTCCGCCAGCAGCCGGTCGAGCCACAGTGGCGCGCATTCGCGGCGCGGCGGGTTGTCGCCGCTCTTGCCGCGTCCGGGATAGCAGAACCCCATCGGGATGATCGCGAACTGCGATTCGTCGAGGAAGGTGGCGGTATCGACCCCAAGCCACTGCCGCAGGCGCTCGCCGCTTGCATCGTTCCAGGGGATGCCGGTTTCATGCACGCGTATCCCCGGCGCCTGGCCGACGATCAGGATGCGCGCCTCGGCCCCGACGCGCACGATCGGGCGCGGGCCGAGCGGCAGGTGTGGCGCACAGGCGCGGCAAGCCCGTACTTCGGTCAGCAGGGTATCGAGCGAGGAGCGTTGGCTTCCCTCAGGCGTTGGCTTGGATTTCCGCATAGCTCATGCCGTCTGGAAACTCATCCGCTTTGCCTGCGAGATCGACATGGCCGCCACTTGCACATGCGGGGCCAGCTTGGCCTGGGCGGTCTCCAGCGTCCAGCGCGTGGACGGGACGGAGATATTGATGGCGCCCACCGGCAGGCCGCGGTGGTCGGTGATTGCTGCTGCGACGGAGATGTCGCCGACCACGGTCTGGTTCATGGCCACGGCATAGCCGCGTTCACCGGCCTCGCGGATCGCCGTCATCAGCTTGTCGGGGTCGGTTTCAGTGAACGGCGTGATGGGGTTCAGTGCGGTCGCCCGCACCACCTCCAGGCGCTGCGCTTCGGGCAGCTTCGACAGGATCGCAATCCCGGACGCGGTGTACACGGCCGGGAGCCGGTACCCGACCCCGAAATCGACGTTGATCAGGTGCTGCCCGGGGAAGCGGGCCAGGAACACGATCTCGTGCCCGTCGAGTTCCTGCAGGTTGGCGGTTTCCCCCAGCGTGCGGCTGATATCGAGCAGGTAGGGCGATGCGCGCTCGACCAGGTCGTTGGAGCGCAGGTAGTTGTACGACAGGCCCAGTGCCTTCGGCGCAAGCCCATACATCGCCGAATCGGGCAGGCGCCGGATGTAGCCCAGCTGTTCCAGGGTGTGCACCAGCCGCTGGGTGGCGCTGCGGTCGAGATCGGCCGCCCGTGCGATCTCCGCCATCGACATCAGGCGGCGGTCCGGGCCGTGGAAGGCTTCCAGCACCTGGAAGGCCTTTTCCACCGAACCGACGAACAGGGACGAACGCTCGCGCCTTGTGCGCAGCCCGTTGCCTTCATTACCTGAATCCACACAACCTCCTGCTCGTCCTTGTCATTGTTTTCATGGCTTACAGTGCGGCCAGCCGCGCGGCATGGTCGTCCGAGAGCGCGGCAGTGTCCAGCCTGGCGGCCTGCGGAACGCCGAGCAGCCGCAGCGTGGTCTCGAATTCTCCACGCAGGATGGCCAGCACTTCCGCCACGCCGCGGGGACCGCGCGCCGCCAGCCCGTAAAGCGGTGCGCGCCCCACCAGCACGCCGCGGGCGCCCATTGCCAGCGCCTTGGCGATGTCGGCGCCGCGGCGCACGCCGCCATCGACGAATACGTGCATCCTGCCCGCCGCCGCGACGATGGCGGGCAGCATCTCGACTGCGCTGGGCGCGCCTTCCAGCTGGCGGCCGCCGTGGTTGCTGACCACGATGCCGTCCAGGCCCTGGCGGGCGGCGATTTCCGCGTCGGCCGGCGTAAGGATACCCTTGATGATGACGGGCCCGTGCCAGTGCCGGCGCAGCCAGGCGATGTCGTCCCAGCACAGCGACATGTCCATCTGCCGGCTCAATCCCGCCGCCTGCGCCTTCAGGTCGTTGGCCATCCCGCTGCTGCGGGCCAGGTTGACCAGCTGCGGCGAGCCGCCCTGGCGCAGCATGCGCAGGCACCAGCGCGGATGGGCCGCCAGGTCGGCCAGCAGCCGCGGCGTCCACGGCACCGGCATGCGAAAGCCGTTGCGGATGTCATGGTCGCGCTTGCCGTGCACCATGGTGTCGACGGTCAGCATCAGCGTGCTGAAGCCGGCGGCGCGTGCGCGCGCCATCATGTTTTCGGCGATGGCGCGGTCGCGCTGCACGTAGAGCTGCAGCCACAGGTCGCCGTCAGTGGCGGCGCGCACGTCTTCGATCAGCGAGGTCGATGCCGTCGACATCACGAAGGGCAGGCCCTCGGCGTGTGCGGCCCGTGCCAGCGCCTCTTCGGCCTTCGGCCAGTACAGTCCGTTCAGCCCCGTGGGGCCCACCAGCAACGGCAGGCGGTACTTGCGGCCGAAGATCTCCATGCCGGGATCGATCTCCGTGACGTCGCGCAGCACGCGCGGCCGGAACAGCAGTGCCTGGTATGCGGCCAGGTTGCGTGCCAGCGTGCGCCCGTCCTCCGCGCCTCCCTCCAGATAGTCGAAGGCGAAGCGCGACAGCCGGCGCCGCGCCAGGTCCCGATAGTCCTTGATGGCCGGCAGCATGATCGTCGGCGCCTCAGGCGAGGGCGGCCTCGGCTTGCAGCCGCTGCGTCAGTTCGGCACGCAGCTGTGCCTGCAGCCCGGGCGCCGGCGCTACCAGCGGTGCCAGCACCTTCGGCGCGGTCACGCCCACCAGGTCGAGCACGGATTTCAGCGGCCCCGGATTGGTTTCGGAGAAGGCCAGGTCCAGCAACGGAATCAGCTCGCGGTGCAGGCGTACCGCTTCAGCGGTATTGCCGGCCACGCCGAGCTCATAGATGGCACGCCAGGTGCGCGGCAGCACGGAGGCGGTCACGACCACGCCACCCCTGGCACCCGCCGCCATGTGCAGCGGGAACAGGCTGTCCTCGCCGCTGAACACGCTGAAGCTGTCGTCGACACCCGCCACCACCTTGAGGAAGTGGTACATGTCGGTGTTGCAGGCTTTCATGCCGATGATGTTTTCGTGGCGCGACAGCTCGTGCAGCACCTCGGGCGCGATCGCGATCCGCGTGCGGTAGGGGATCTCGTAGATCATGACCGGCACCGGCGAGGCGTCGGCATAGCGCAGGAAGTAGTCGCGGATGCCTTGCTGGGTCGGCGAGGTGTAATAGGGCGTCAGCACCATCAGGGCAGAGGCGCCAACGCCGGCAAAGGCCTTGCCCGCATCCAGCGCATCGTGGAACCCTGGGTCGAGCACGCCGGGAATGACGGGAACCTGGCCAGCCGCTGCTTCGACGCAAAGGGCCGCCATGCGGACGCGCTCCTCGCGCGAGAGGGCACCGTATTCGCCGGTGCCGCCCAGCGGCACCACGCCGGCAACGCCGTTGGCCAGCAGGTAGGCCATCAGCTTGCGCGTGGCGTCCTGGTCGATCCTGTCGTCGGCCGTCACGGGCGTCGGGATGGCGGGGAAGATGCCGCGCAGGTCGGCGGCGGTAAGCTTGTTGTTCATGGATAGGGTTCTCAGCGCCCGGCGCTCTTGCGGCGCAAGCGCTCGGCGCAGGTGATCAGGATGGTAACGAAGACGAACAGGCAGGTAGACACCGCGGCAATCACCGGTGAAAGCTGCAGCGTCACCTCGTCCCAGAACTGCTTGGGCAGGGTGGCGCTCAGTCCGCCAGAGGCAAACAGGGCGATCGTCAGCTCGTCGAACGAGGTGGCGAAGGCGAACAGGAAGGACGAGAACAGGCCGGCGGCGAGGATCGGCAGCGTCACGTAGCGCAGCGTCTGCCAGGGCCTGGCGCCCAGGCTTTGCGCCGCCAGGTCGAGCCGCGTGTCGTAGTTGCGCAGCACCGCCATCATCGTCATGACGACATAGGGCACGGCAATCACGGTGTGGCCGATCATCAGGCCGAGCGAGGTGCCGACCAGCCCGACCCTGGCGAAGAAGTAGAACATCCCCACCGCGATGATCATGCGCGGGATGATGATCGGCGACAGCACGAACGCCAGCAGCAGCGACTTGCCCCGCATCTGCGAGCGCGCCAGCAGGAACGCCACCGGCGTGCCGACCAGCAGCGCCAGCACCGCGGCGCCAAGGCCGACCAGCAGCGAGCGCAGCCCGGCCTGCATCCACAGCGGCGACGCGAGCATGTCCTGGTAGTGCTGCAGCGTGAAGCCGCGCGGCGGCCAGTTCAGGCCCGACTTGTCGGCGAACGACAGCGGGATCATCAGCAGCGCCGGCACGCTCAGGAACAGCAGCACCATCAGCACGATCGTGCGCAGCGGCAGCGAGTCGCCCGGCTGCGGCTCGCGCCGGCCGCGCGGCACCAGTGCCAGCAGCTTGTCGCTGACCGCTCCCAGTGCGCCCAGCACGCTGTCGCCGAGCCGATGCAGCACGCCATCGTGCGCGGCGGCGGAGCGGGTGCGTTGCTCCGCTCCGCCTGCCATCGACGAGAGCCCGAGCACCTTGTCATACAGGGCGAACACCGCCAGCACGACCAGCAGCAGCAACACCGAGATCGAGCCGGCGAAGCCCCAGTTCATGGTCTGCTGCACCTGGTCGATGATCAGCTGGGCGACCATGATCTCTTTGCGTCCGCCCAGCAGCGCTGGCACGATAAAGAAGCCGACGGCGGTGACGAACACCATGATGGCGCCAGCCGCCACGCCCGGCATCGAGAGCGGGAAGTAGACGCGCCAGAACGCCGTGCCAGGCCGTGCCCCAAGCGTAAGCGCCGCGCGCGGGAGGTTGCGGTCGATGTTCTCCATCACCGACAGCATGGTCAGCACCGCCAGCGGCATCAGCGCGTGCACCATCGCCACCAGCACGGCGCCGAGGCTGTACAGCAGGTTGGACGGCGCGTCCTGGATGCCCGCGGCGCTCAGCAACTGGTTGACCACGCCGTTGCGGCCCAGCATCACGATCCAGGCAAAGGCGCGCACCAGGAAGCTGGTCCAGAACGACAGCAGCACCCAGAACAGCCACTTTGCCTTCCTGTCCTTCGACAGCGAGGAGATCAGGTAGGCCACCGGATAGCCGGCGACCACGGAGAGCAGCGTGGTCCAGAGCGAGATCTTCAGCGTGATCAGCATCACGTCGACGTAGACCGACGACGCAAACAGCTGGCGGTACTTGGCCAGCGTGAAGGCACCGTCGCTGTAGACGCTCAGCAGCAGCAGCTGGCCGACCGGGTAGACCAGCAGCACCACGAACAGGAGCACCAGCGGCGCGGCCAGCAAGGCGGGCCGCAGCCAGGGTAGGGGTCGGCGTTGCAGGGCGACGGCGGTCATAGGGAATCCGGGACGGCGACAGCGTCGCTGCGCTGCCAGGTGAGCGTGACTTGCTGCCCGACCGCGTGCCGGGAAGCGCCCATCGAGGTGGGGTAAGACAGCACCACCGGGGCCTGGCCGGCGGCATCGGATTCCACGTACAGCTTGGTCAGGCTGCCGGTGATCATGCTGTCAAGCACTTTGCCGCTGACCGCATTGGCGGCGGTGACGCCGTTGGCCATGGCGATGTTCTGCGGCCGCACCATGACCCGCACCTTGCCCCCGGCGGCCACCGGCGCATTGGTGACCGCGTGGGCGACGGCGCCCCCCTGTGCCAGCGCCACCTCCACGTGGTCGCCGCGCACTTCCGTGACCGTGCCCTCGAACAGGTTCGATTCGCCCAGGAAGTCGGCCACGAACAGCGTGCGCGGGCGGAAGTACAGGTCCGACGGCGTGCCTAGCTGCTCGATCTTGCCGCCGTTCATCAGGCAGATGCGGTCAGACATCGTCATCGCCTCTTCCTGGTCGTGGGTGACATAGACGATGGTCGTGCCCAGCTCGCGGTGGATGCGCTTGATCTCCAGCTGCATGTGGTCGCGCAGCTTCTTGTCCAGGGCGCCCAGCGGTTCATCCATCAGGATGATCGACGGCTTGTAGACCAGGCAGCGGGCCAGCGCGATGCGCTGCTGCTGGCCGCCCGAGAGTTCCTTCGGGAAGCGCGCCGCGACGTGGGGCAGGCGGACCATTTCCAGTGCTTCCAGTGCCTGGCGCCTCGCCGTGGCCGCGTCGACCCGGCGCATCTTCAGCGGGAAGGCGATGTTCTCCGCGATCGTCATGTGCGGGAACAGCGCGTAGTTCTGGAACACCATGCCGATATCGCGCTCGTAGGGGGCGCCATAGGTCACGTCCTTGCCATTGATCAACAGCTGGCCGCCGTCCGGCACGGCCAGCCCGGCGATCAGGCTGAGCAGCGTGGTCTTGCCCGAGCCCGAAGGGCCCAGGAGGGTAAGGAATTCCCCCTCGGCCACTTCAAGGTCGGTCGGGGCCAGCGCGACGAAGTCGCCATAACGCTTGGTCAGCCCGGAAATCTTGAGTTTGAAATTCGGCATCGTGTCGTTGCTGGTGGTGTCTGGAGAAGAGGTTCAGATCACTTGAGGATCCAGCCGTTGAACTTCTCCATCACCGCGGCCTGGTTGTCGAGCCAGTACTTGGCGTTGATCTGCACGCCCGACTTGATGTTGTCGGGGTGGGTCGGGCAGTTCTTCGCGACCTCGGGCTTGATGTACTTGAAGGCATCCGGCTGGGTCACGCCTGCCGGGAAGTACTCCACCAGCGAGGCCATGCGCTTGGGGTCGGACGCGAACTTGATGAATTCGCGGCAGGCTTGCGCATTCGGCGTGCCGGCCAGGATGGACCAGTTGTCCACGCCCCACAGGTTCTGGTTCCAGACGATGCCGACCTGGGCGCCGGAGGCGGCCGCGCTCTGTGCGCGCGACACCCAGGTGGCCACCATGTCGACCTCGCCGGACTTGAGCATCTGCTCTACCTGGGCGCCGGAGTTCCACCACACGTCAACGCTGGCCTTGATCTTCTCCAGGTTGGCGAGGGCCTGGTCGACATTGAGCGGGTAGAGCGCGGAGGTCGCGGTGCCGGCGGCCATCAGCGACTCTTCCAGCGTGTCGAACGGGTGCTTGCGCAGGGCGCGGCGGCCGGGGAAATCCTTGACGTTCCAGAAGTCGGCCCACGACGACGGTGCCTTGCGGCCCTTGAAGGCGTCGGTGCGATAGGCGAGAACCGTGCTGTAGACGTTGGTGCCCACGCCATAGGGCGACATGAAATGCGCCGGAATGGTCTTGACGGTGGCGTCGCCCTCCAGGCCGTGCTTCTCCAGGTAGACCTTGCCGCCCTGCGTCAGCAGCAGGATGGCCGGCTGGCTGATCTTGGCCATGTCCCAGGTGTAGTTCCTGGTCTCGACCATGCTGCGGATCTGCGCCACCGGTTCGGCGTTGGCCTGCACGCCCACGACCTCGATGCCGGTCTTCTCGGTGAACGGCTTGTAGTACACCGCGCTGTAGGCCTTGGTGTAGATGCCGCCGTCGTCGCGCACCACGATGCGCTTGGACTGCGCGCGCGCGTACTGGAGCACGGCGGGCGCGGCAAGCGTGCCAAGGCCGGCAGCGGCGACCTTGAGCGCACGCCGGCGAGAAGAGTTGATGGGGCTGTGGTCGTTCATGCGAGCTCCTTGATTGCCGTTATTGCTGGGAAGGTGGGGACGGCAGCAGCCGGCCGGGGTTGAACAGGTCGCGCGGGTCGAGCATGCGCTTGATGCCGTGCATCATGGCGATCTCGACCGCCGGCTTGAACTGCGCCATTTCCTCGGTCAGGACCTGGCCGATGCCATGTTCCGCGCTGAAGGTGCCGCCCAGTTCGTAGGCCACCTGGTCGATGGCGTGCTTGATGCGGGCGGCCACGGCATCGCGCGCTGGCAGCGCTTGCCACTGCGGGAAAGGCACCAGCGGGATGAAGTGGACGTTGCCATCGCCCAGGTGGGCAACGACGATGATCGGCAAATCCGGCAGGACCGCATGCGCCGCCGCGGTGGCGCGCTCAATGAACTGCGGCACCGCCGAGACCGGCACGGCGCAATCGGTGTTCAGGCCCAGGCCCGCCTTCTTGTTGCCTTCGGAGACGCTATGCCGCACCTGCCACATGGCTTCGCGCTGCGCGCCGCTGGCGGCCACCACGGCATCGTCGACCAGGCCTTCGGCCACGCCTTGCTCCAGCACTTCCTGCAGCACCTCGTCGAGCAGCTCGCGCCGGCCGGTGTCGGCAAGTTCCACCAGCACGTGCCAGGGATGGCTGGCAGGCAACGGCGCACGGCGGCCGGGCACGTGATCGAGCACGATCTGCAACTGCACGTGATTGAGCATTTCAAACGCGGACAGGGTGGCGCCACAGCGCTGCTGGAAGCGTCCCAGCATCTCCAGCGCCGCCTGCGGCGTGCGCACCGCCAGCCACGCCATGGCGTGCGCGGTGGGCAGCGGATGCAGCTTGAGCGTGGCGGCGGTGATCACGCCGAGCGTGCCTTCGGAGCCGATGAACAGGTGCTTGAGATCGAGGCCGGTGTTGTTCTTGCGCAAGCGGTACAGGCCGTTCCAGACCTGGCCGTCAGGCAGGACCACTTCAAGGCCGAGCACGTTGTCGCGGGTGTTGCCATAGCGCAGCACGCCGGTGCCGCCCGCATTGGTGGCGATGTTGCCGCCGATCTGGCAGGAGCCTTCGGCGCCCAGGCTCACGGGGTAGAGACGCCCCTGTTCCGCCGCCGCCTGCTGGATCGCGGCCAGCACGCAGCCTGCCTCGACTTCCATCGAGTTGTTGGCCGCATCGATGGCGCGGATGCGCCGCATGCGTGCCAGGCTGATGACGATGGGCGGCGTGCCGTCCGGGGCCGGCACCGCGCCGCCGCACAGGCTGGTATTGCCGCCTTGCGGCAGCACGGGCACGTTGGCCTGGACCGCGGCCTGCACCACCGCGGCGACTTGCGCGGTGGAGGCCGGCAGCACCACGCACAGCGCCGGGCCCTTATAGCGGCCGCGCCAGTCCTCGACGTAGGCGGCTACGTCCGCGGGTTCGGTGAGAACCGCATCGGGTCCCAACAGGTCTTTCAGCTTCAATACAAGTGACATCGCCTTGTGCCCTCGTGCTCGATTGAAGCCATACTAGTCGATTGTCATGAGCATAGGTATAGGTGAAATCCACATATCAGTAATCGCAATGCGATTATTCCGTCGATCGACGGGCAAGGGGCTGCAGACCAGATGTCGGGGGTTCCTTGTGCGAACGGCCTTCCGTGACAGCGGCCCGGCGGCGTGCCGTCCTACAATCTGATCCTGTCCTGACAACGAGGCTCACCATGTTCACCGCCTGTCCCACAGAAAGAAGCCGTGTCATTGCCGATCGCGTCGAGCGCTTTGTCCGCGACGTCGTGATGCCCTATGAGCGCGACGTGCGCTGCGAAGCCCATGGCCCGACGGCCGGGTTGGTCGCCGAGCTTCGCGACCTGGCGCGCGCGGCCGGCGTCATGACGCCACATATCCTGGCCGACGGCTCTCACCTGACCCAGCTCGAAACCGCGGCCGTGCTCAAACGCTCGGGCTTGTCGCCCCTCGGGCCGGTCGCGGTCAACACCATGGCCCCGGACGAGGGGAATATGTTCCTGCTGGGCAAGGTCGCCACGGAGGCACAGCAGCAGCGCTTCCTTGCACCGCTGGTCAGCGGCGAGGCCCGCTCCGCATTCTTCATGACCGAACCGGCGGAAGAAGGCGGGGCCGGTTCCGACCCGTCGATGCTCCAGACCACCGCGGTCAGGGACGGCGGCGAATGGGTGATCCGCGGCCGCAAGAAGTTCATCACCGGAGCGGAAGGGGCCAGCGTCGGCATCCTGATGGCGCGCACCGGCGATGGTGAGCGCGCGCAGGCCACCATGTTCCTGGTCGACCTGCCGCATCCGGCGATCCGCATCGAGCGCCTGCTCGACACCATCGACAGTTCCATGCCGGGCGGGCATGCACAGGTCCTGATCGACGGCCTGCGCGTGCCGCAGGACCAGGTGCTGGGCGAGGTGGACGAGGGCTTCCGTTATGCGCAGGTTCGCTTGTCGCCGGCGCGGCTGTCGCATTGCATGCGCTGGTTCGGGGGTGTGGCGCGTGCCGACGAGATCGCGCGAGCCTACGCCACCACGCGCAAGGCTTTCGGCAAGCTGCTGATCGACCACGAGGGCGTGGGCTTCATGCTGGCCGAGAACCTGATCGACCTGCAGCAGGCCGCGCTGATGATCGACTGGTGCGCCGGGGTGCTCGACGGCGGCTCCCTGGGTACCGCGGAGAGTTCGATGGCCAAGGTGGCCGTGTCCGATGCCTTGTTCCGCGTGGCCGACCGCTGCGTGCAGATCCTCGGCGGCATCGGGGTTTCGCGCGACACCATTGTCGAACAGGTCTTCCGTGAAGTGCGTGCGTTTCGCATCTACGACGGCCCGACCGAGGTCCACAAGTGGTCGCTGGCAAAGAAGATCAAGCGCGATACCCTGGCAGCATCGCATCATGGCTGAGCGCCGCCCTGGCGCCGGGCCTGCCTGAGCGGGCCCGCCAGGTGCCATCGCGCCCATCCCCGATCCAGCGCGCCCTGGCCGTGCTGCGCGCGCTGTCCGATCCGGAAGTGCGCCGCATGAGCGACGTGGCGCGCGCCACCGGGCTCGATCCGGCCACGGCTTCGCGCATGCTCGAGCTGCTGGTGCAGGAGGGGTTCGCCACGCGCGACCAGGCGCGCCGCTACGGCATCGGGCCCGAGATCTTCCAGCTGGCAGACGTGGCGCAGCGGCGCGTGGACTTGCGCAAGCTGGCGCGTCCGGCACTGGAACGGCTGGTGGAGGCGTTCGAGGATACCGCCGTGCTGACCGAGGCCAGCCGTGGCGAGGCCGTGTGCACCGACCTGGAACCCGGCACATATGCGATACGGGCGAACTACGTGACGGTCGGCACGCGCCGGCCGCTCGGCGTGGGCGCCGGCAGCCTGGCGGTGCTGGCATGGCTGCCCGCGCCCGAGCGCGCGCGCCGGCTGCAGCAGACCACGCGCAAGCTTGGCAAGCACCCGCGGCTCGATGCGGCGTGCATCGCCGCGGAAATCGAGGCCGCCCGCGCGCGCGGGCATGTGCTGTTTCTCGATTGGGTGGTCGACGGCATGGGCGGCATCGCGGTGCCGATTCTCGACTATGAGGGCCGGCCGATCGGTGCCTTGAGCGTGGCGGCGACGAGTGCGCGCATCCGCTCGCGCGAGGCCGCGCTGGCGCGCAAGCTCAAGCAAGAGGCGCGGCGCATCACCAGCGCCTGGACGCGCACCGTGATACCGCCGCGGGCCGACGCATGCACGGACGGCCGGCGTGCCAGGGGGCGCCAGTCCGGCGGCGGCTGACGCCTACCCTGGCGAGCCTATGACGCCGGCCCGCGCAGCAGGCCGGCCAGCGCGTCAGGTATCTCGACTTCGAAACGCAGCACGGCACTGGCCAGCGCCTTGCCGTAGTTGTCGATCGCGAGGCTGCGCGACACACCGCCGCCGAGCGCGCCCTCCGCGACGAAGTTGAGCACCTGCAGCCCATCCACTTCATGGCGCGTGACCGCGCCCGTGAGCAGCGTGCCGTACAGCGCCTTGAACGCGGGTGCCGTCAGCTGGGCCTTGATATGCGGGTAGAACTCCGGCGCGTAGGCGATGACCGCCGTGTTCGAAGTATTGCCCTTGTCGCCGGAGCGGCTGTGTGCGAGACGTCGCAGTGGTACACGCATGGCGAATCCTCAGAGATAGTGGACCTGGGAGGTGATCAATGCGCGCGGCACCAGCGCCGACCAGACGCCGATGATCTCGCGCGTGCGCTCCTGGTGCGGCACGCGCTTGCCGGTGGAGGCCAGGCCGCAGACCGCCATGCTGTCGATCTCGCGGCCGACCTTGGCGGCTTCTTCGCGCGTGCGGGTGCGCGCGGCGACGCGGACCGCGATTTCGTTGGGCTCGCAGGCAGGCTCGGGCGAGGCCGCGCCGTGCACGGCGTTGACGCCGAGGAAGTCGATGCGCACCTCATCCGCCTGCAACCTTGCCATGGCAAAGCGCGCTTGGAGGATGCGTTTGGCCAGCCTGGCCTTTTCCAGGCAACCCGGTCCCGCGTAGAAGAACATGTCTTCGCCGATATGCCCTTCGGTGCAGCCCAGCGACACCTTGAGCGTATCGGTGCGCGGCTGCCCGCTCACGCCGCTGATGCGCACGCGGTCCGGCCCCACCTGTTCGAGCACCGCGGTCGAGAAGTCGACCACCACGTCCGGCGTGATGTAGCGGCGCGGGTCGTGGACTTCATAGAACATCTGCTCCTTGACCGTCTGCAGGTCGATGCGCCCGCCGCTGCCATCCACCTTGCCGATCACGGCGCTGCCGTCGGCCTCCACCTCGGCGATCGGGAAAGCCAGGTTCCATGGTTCCGGCACATCCTTGTAGCCGGGGTCGCCGAAATATCCCCCCGTCACCTGCGCGCCGCACTCGAGCAGATGGCCGATGGCGCTGCCGCGCGCAAGCCGTGTCACATCGTCCGGCGACCAGCCGAAATGATGGATCATCGGCGCGAGGAACAGCGACGGGTCGGCCACGCGCCCGGTGATCACGATCTGCGCGCCCGCGCGCAACGCGGCGACGATCGGCTCGGCGCCTTCGTATGGTTCGGCGCTGATCAGGGTTTCACGCAGCGAGGAAACCGGTGCGCCGCTTTCCAGCAGGGTGAGATCCAGCTCGCAGATGCTCCCGGTCAGGTCCGTGGTGGTGACCGCGGCGATCCTGACACCGGGCAGGCCCAGTTCCTCGCAGAGCTCGGCCACGCGCCGGGCAGCGCCGAGCGGATGAATCCAGCCCTGGTTGCTGATGATGCGCGTGCCATTGGCGATGCACGGGGGCAGCACTGCGCGCATGCGTTCGTCGAGATAGGTGTCGTAGCCGGCGAAGGCCGGGTCGCGCCGCTTGCGCACCTGCGCGGCAGATACCGTGGCCTCGGCCATGGTCTCGAAGCACAGGTAGTCGAGCTTGCCCAGGCGCGCCGAACGCTCGGCCGGCTCGACGCGGTCGCCCCACCAGCCCGATCCCGAGCCGATGCGAAGGGTGTTGGTCTTGGTCATGGTTGTCCTGTGTCAGGGGTTGGCGCTGCCGGGCGGTGTCATTGCGGCTTGATGCCGGCGGTCTGGATCACGCGCGACCATTTTTCCGTATCGCTCCTGATCTGCGCCGCGAACGCGGCGGAGCCTTCGCCGCCCGGCTCGGCACCAAGCTGTTCGATGCGCTTGCGCACGTCAGGCGTGGCCAGCACCTTGTCCACGGCCTGCTGGAGCTGGCGCACGCGCTCGGGCGGCGTGCCGGCCGGCGCGAGCAGCCCGAACCAGGAATTGACTTCATAGCCCGGCAGCCCCGACTCGCGCACGGTCGGCACGGAAGGCAGCACCGATGCCCGCCTGGCACTGGTGACCGCCAGCGCCGTCACCTTGCCAGCCTGGATCTGGGCGAGCGCGGACGGCAGGTTGTCGAACATCAGGTTGACCTGGCCCGCGAGCAGGTCCGTCATGGCGGGGGCGGCCCCTTTGTACGGCACGTGCTGCATGCTGACGCCCGCCATCATGTTCAGCAACTCGCCTGACAGGTGGGGCGACCCGCCGGTGCTGGTCGAGGCATAGTTGATCTTGCCCGGCTCGCGCCTGGCCAGCGTCACCAGTTCGCCCACCGACCTGGCGTTCAGCGTGCTGTTGACAAGCAGCACGTTGGGGGAATTGGCGACCAGCGTCACGGGCACGAAGTCCCGGGTGCTGTCATACGGCATGCGCGGGTAGATGAACTGGTTGGTCACCTGCGTGCCCAACGTGCCCATCAGTAGCGTATAGCCGTCAGCCGCACTGCGCGCCACGGCCTCGGCGCCGATGTTGCCGCCCGCGCCCGGGCGGTTGTCGACCACGATCTGCTGGCCCAGCGCCTCGCCGGCCTTCTGCGCAACCAGGCGCGCCAGGATGTCAGTGGTGCCGCCGGGCGTGAAGGGCACCACCAGCCGGATCGGACGCGAAGGAAAGGCCTCTGCCGCGCAGGCCGGTGCGGACCAGGCGCACAAGGCAGGCAGGGTGGCGAGCGCCGCAACTACGGCGCGCCGCTGGCGGGAATGACGCTGCATCGGGTTGTCTCCTGGGCGCGAGGCGGTGCGCGCGCATCTGGTTTCGTCGAGGGAAACTCTGTGTGGGAGATCTTAGGGAGCGGTACGAAACAGCGTCAAACGAATGCCGCATATTTTCACTGGATGAAAATTTCAGGCGGTTTCAGGCGGTTTCAGGCGGACCAGCTCCGTGGGCGCGTGGCTATGGAGCGCTGAACATGAAGCTTCGACCTGCTGCCGGAAGATGCGCCATGGTGGCAGGCGGATGCCGTCATCTGCAAGAGTGACCAGCGCAGCAAGCTTGTGTCGTCCATCGCCATGCTGGCCCGGGAGACCTGCGACTTCGGGCAGATGTTCCAGACCAGGTGATCGGCCGGCCTGCGTTCGGCCTGGCCGTATGGCCCGTTCGATAAATCCGGATTGCCCTCCGGTGCCGCTATCCCCCACTCTAGCCCTGTTTGATAAACCGACCGGCGCGACACGATAAGCGCGCCGGCGACATGGAGACGGTGCTATGTGCGTTCAAGCAAGCAGGGCCATGCTGGCCGGTATGAAGTGGGTCACGGGCGGGGCGCTCGGCCTGGCGCTTTCCGCGGGGGCGTTGGCAGCGGATGCCTATCCGTCCAAGCCGATTACGCTGGTGGTGCCGTTCTCGGCCGGAGGCCCGACCGATGTGGTGTCCCGGGCGCTTGGGCAGGCCATGTCGAAGGATCTGGGGCAGAGCGTTGTCGTGGAAAACAAGCTCGGCGCCGGCGGCACCGTGGCTGCCGCATTTGTGGCGCGGGCGCAGCGCGACGGCTACACCATCCTGATCCACCACAACGGCATGGCGACGGCGCCGGCGCTGTACAAGAAGCTCTCCTTCAGCCCTTTGAAGGACTTCGAGTACATCGGGCAGGTGGCGGATGTGCCGATGACGCTGCTGGGCCGCAAGGACCTGCCGCCGGCCAACGCGGCCGAGCTGATCAAGTACGTGCAGCAGAACAAGGAGAAGGTCTCGCTGGCCAATGCCGGCCTTGGCGCGGTTTCGCAGCTTTGCGGCCTGCTGTTCGAGGAGGCAGTCAAAGTCAAGATGACCTCCATTCCCTACCAGGGCACCGGCCCCGCGCTGACGGCATTGCTGGGCGGGCAGGTGGACCTGCTGTGCGACCAGACCACCTCGACGCTGCCGCATATCAACGCCAACCGGGTCAAGCTGTATGGCGTGACGACACCGAGCCGCATCAAGGCGCTGCCCAATGCGCCGACGTTGCAGGAAGGCGGCCTGAAGGGCTTCTCGATGAAGGTCTGGCACGGGATCTATGCGCCCAAGGGCACGCCGCCCGAGGTCACTGCCAGGCTGACCAAGGCGCTGCAGCAGGCACTGAAGGATCCTGCCGTGGCCAAGCGGCTTGACGACCTGGGTGCGGAGGTTGTTCCGGTAGACAAGCAGACGCCGGAAGGGCTGCGCACCTGGCTCCAGGCGGAAAGCGACAAGTGGCAGCCGTTGCTGAAGACGATGAAGGTGGAGGCCGACTGACATCCTGCAGGCGGCAAGCGCGGCAGCGCTTGCGTTCCGTTGGACCCTGAATGTACGCCGCGTGGCGATGGCTGCGCGGCGTACTTGCGTTTACGCGGCGCCCGCTGAGCAAGCTTCGGGTTAACACCGCAGTAGAAGCCCCAGGCATGCCGGCCCTTGATAGCAGCAGCGGAATTTTCTATTTCACCGTCGCCACGGTTGCTCGCTACCATCGTCTCAAAGGGTGTTGACGCGCAATGCGCCACCCAACCAAAACTATCTAACTGGAAGAGACATGAAACGCTTGCTTGCCCAAGTGGGGATCGGTGCGCTCATTTCGTTCAGCGCGCACGCCCAGGCTGCTTACCCTGACCATCCCGTCCGCCTGGTCGTAGGCTTCGCCGCCGGCGGCAGCACCGACGTGGTGGCGCGCATCGTGGCGAACAAGCTCGGCGCCTTGCTCGGGCAGCCGCTCGTGGTGGAAAACAAGGCGGGTGCCGGCGGCACCATTGCGACCGATGTGGTGGCCAAGAGTCCGGCGGATGGCTACACGCTGTTGTTCGGCACCAGTTCCCACGCCATCAACGCCACGCTTTACAAGAAGCTGCCGTATGACCCCGTCAATGCGCTGGTGCCGGTATCTGTGGTCGCGGGGGTGCCGATGGTGCTGGCGGTCAATCCTTCGGTAAAGGCGAACACGGCGAAGGAACTGGTCGAGGACATCAAGAAGAATCCTGGCAAGTACAGCTACGGTTCGGCAGGGAAGGGTAGCGCCGTCCATATGGCGGTCGAGTTGCTGCAATTCCAGGAGCACCTGAAGCTCACCCACGTTCCGTTCCGTGGCGCCAGCCAGGCGATCCAGTCGGTGATTTCCGGCGACGTCCAGCTCATCACCGATGCCGTGTCGACGGCTGCGCCCATGATCCAGTCCGGCCGCCTGAAGGCGCTCGCGGTCACGACTGCCACGCGTTCCAGCGTGCTGCCGGACGTGCCGACGATGAAGGAAGCGGGCTACGCCAATTATGAAACGTCGCTGTGGAATATGGTGATGGTGCCAAAGGGCACGCCGGCCCCGGTCATTGAAAAGCTGAGCGCTGCCTTGCAGACGGCTGTCAAGGACCCGGAGGTGCGTCAGCGCATGGAAAAGATCGGCGTGCAGCCCATCGTCGATTCCACCCCGGACAAGGCGGGCAAGTTTGTCCAGGCTGAGACGCGCCGGTGGGCCGAGGTCATCAAGGCCGCCAACATCGAACTGGACTGAACTGCCGCTGGCACCGTATCAGGCGCTGATCCAGGATGCACCGGGCCATGCGCCGTCGAGCACCAGCCGCTTCATCAATGCCACCAGCTCGGCGGAGACGAAGCTGGCTGCGGGTGTCAGCCTGCGGGTGGCCGCGTGCGCCAGCACGATGCGGCGCGACAGGTTGGGCGACACGATGGGTGCGCCGGCAAGGATGCCTTCCTCCATCTCCTCAGACACGGCGGAGCTGGGGAGCACGGTGTGGCCGAAGCCCTTGGCAACCAGGTTTTTCTGAACGGCCAGGGAGTTGGTCTCGACGGCGATCGTGGGGCTGAAGCCGGCGACCGCGCAGGCATGCTCGACCACGCTGCGCAGCCCGTGCGGGGCATTAGGCAGGATCAGCGGCAGGTCGCGGAAGCTCTCGACGGTTTGTTCCTCGCCTGGCGCAAGCGTGCCAGCGGGTCCCACCAGGTAGAGCTGTTCATCGAGCAGTGCTTCGGCGTGCAGGCCGGGAGAACTCTTGGTGTCGTAGAGCAGGGCGACCTCCACGTCGCCAGCCTCGAGCCACTGCAGCAGGTTCCCCGCGTAGCCGACGTTGAGACGTACCACCAGTTGCGGATGCCTGGCCTTCACCGTGGCAACCAGCTCCGCTGCCAGCAGTTCGCAAGTGCTTGGGAGTAGCCCGATGACCGCAGTGCCTGAAATCGCGCCAGACGCCGGCTTGATCTCCGCCTTGGCCCGATCGAGTTCCTGCAGCGCCCTGCGGCCGTATTCGACCAGCGTGCGGCCGGCGTCGGTCAGGACCATGCCATGGCGCTCGCGTTCGAAAAGTTCGACGCCGAGTTCCTCCTCGAGCAGGCGCACGTGCCGGGAAACCGCCGGCTGCACGATGCGCAGGAGTTCGGCCGCCTTGGTGGCGCTGCCGGTCTCGGCGATGGCTAACAGGGCGCGAAGCTGCTTGATGTCCATATCTGTAGAGGCCCCGGCCGGCATTCAACTTCGTGATTGCAGGCATCAATTAATTGTATTTCATGGTTCCAGCTAGTCAACTCTATGATAGCAAACGTTGTCCCCCGCTTTCCCCCTTTCATAACTTGCGCACCATGACGACAAACAACTCAGAGTCTCTTGCCTGGCAAGAGGACATCTTTCAGGTCCTTAAACAGAACGGCATCCGCCAGGTGGCCTACGTGCCCGACGCCGGCCACTCGCATGTCATCCGACGCGCCAAGGCCGACCCCGAAATCCGCGACGTGGTGCTCACCACCGAAGAAGAAGGCGTGGGCGTCGTCAGCGGCGCCTGGCTGGGCGGCGAACGCGCTGTGCTGCTGATGCAGAGCAGCGGCGTCGGCAACTGCGTGAACATGTTCTCGCTGCTGGAGAGCTGCAAGTTCCCGTTCTTCACCCTGGTGACCATGCGCGGCGAGTACGCCGAGTTCAATCCCTGGCAGAACCCGATGGGCCTGGCCACCCAGCGCGCGCTGGAGTTGATGGGCATCACGGTCTATCGCGTGAACTCGCCGGAAGAAGCCGCCGAGCTGGTCGACGCCGGTCTGGTTTCCGCCTTCGATGCTGGCAACCGCGTTGCCGTTCTCCTGTCCCAGAGCCTTATCGGCCGTAAAAAGTGGATGCGCTGATCCTATGACTACCTCTACCTCCAAGCCCGGCATCGACCGCCGCAAGTTCGTTGCCGAACTGCTGAAGCAATTTCCCGACGCGCTCCTGGTATCGGGCCTCGGTTCGCCTTCGTACGACGTGTTTGCCGCTGGCGACCGTCCCGGCAATTTCTATCTGTGGGGCGCGATGGGCGCTTCCACCTCGCTGGCGCTCGGCCTTGCCATCGCACAACCTGAGAAGACCGTGATCGCCATCACCGGCGACGGCGAGCAGCTGATGGGCATCGGCAGCCTGGCCACCGCGGCGGCGCAACAGCAGAAGAACCTGAACATCGTGATTCTCGATAACGGCCACTTCGGCGAGACCGGCATGCAGCAGAGCCACACCAGCCTGGGGACCAACCTGGCCCAGGTGGCGAAGGCGGTCGGCGTGCCGACGACGCTCGAGATCTCCGATATCGATGAGCTGGGCAAGCTCGCGCAAGCCATCAGGCAGGCAGACGGCATGACCGTGGCGCAGGTCTACATCTCGACCGACGAGCCGCAGCGGGCCCTGCCGCCGCGCGACGGCACCTTCGTCAAGAACCGCTTCCGCGAGCATCTCGGCTTCGCACCGTTCTGATCTGCCAACACCAACACGGACAGCATCGCGCCATGAAGCAGTATCAAATGTTCATCGACGGCACCTTCGTCAATGCAAGCGACGGTCGCTGGTTTGAAACCCGGAATCCCTTTACCGGCAAGACCTGGGCCGAAGTGGCCCGCGGCACCGCAGCGGATATCGACCGCGCCGTGCAGGCGGCCGACCAGGCGTTCCGCTCGGGCCCCTGGTCGGAGATGACTGCGACGCAACGTGGCTCCTTGCTGCGCAAGCTCGGTGACCTGATCGCAAGGGACGCCGAGCGGCTGGCCGAGTTCGAGGTGCAGGACAACGGCAAGCTGCTGGCGGAGATGGGCGCGCAGCTCAAGTACCTGCCGCAGTGGTTCTATTACTTCGGCGGGCTGGCCGACAAGATCGAAGGCACGGTCATTCCGCTCGACAAGAAGGGCTACTTCAACTACACCCGGCGCGAACCGCTGGGGGTGGTGGCCGCCATCACGCCGTGGAACTCGCCGCTGATGCTGCTGGCGTGGAAGATCGCGCCGGCTCTCGCGGCGGGATGTACCGTGGTGGTGAAACCGTCGGAGTTCACCTCGGTGTCGGCGCTCGAGCTTGCGCTGCTGTTCGAGGAAGCCGGCTTTCCCGCGGGCGTATTCAACGTCGTGACCGGGTTTGGCACCGAGGTGGGCTCGCCGCTGGTGACGCATCCGCTGGTCAAGAAGGTGACCTTCACCGGTTCGGACGCCACCGGGCGCGTGATCAACCAGCAGTGTGCGGCGCAGTTCAAGCACGTGAGCCTGGAGCTCGGCGGCAAGTCGCCGAACATCGTTTTCAACGATGCCAACCTGGATGACGCCGTCAACGGCGCCGTCTCCGGCATCTTCGCCGCGAGCGGCCAGACCTGTATCGCCGGTTCACGGCTGCTGCTGCAGGAAGACATCCACGATGTCTTTGTCGAAAAGCTGCTGGCACTGGCCGGCACGGCAAAGCTCGGCAACCCGATGAATGCCTCCACGCAGGTGGGGCCCGTCACGACGCCCGCGCAGTATGAAAAGGTGCTGTCGTATATCCAGATCGCGCAGGAGGAAGGGGCGCAGCTGCTGCTCGGCGGCAAGCCGGCGTCCTGCGGAGACGGATGGTTTGTCGAGCCGACCATCTTTGCCGGGGTCTCGCCCAAGATGCGCATCGCGCAGGAGGAGGTGTTCGGACCGGTGCTGTCCATCCTGAAGTTCAGGGACGAAGCCGAAGCCATCGCGATTGCCAATGACAGTTGCTATGGGCTTGGCGCCGGGGTCTGGACCTCGGATATCGGCCGCGCCTTCCGCATGTCGGAGAAGATCCAGGCCGGCACGGTATGGGTCAACACCTATCGCGCCGTCAGCTTCATGTCGCCGTTCGGCGGCTACAAGGACTCGGGCCTCGGCCGGGAAAACGGTATTGCCGCGATCGAGTCGTACCTGCAGACCAAGAGTGTGTGGATCAACACCGGGGCTGCCACGGGCAATCCGTTCACGATCCGCTGATTGTGTCTTGCCGAAGGCTGTGGCGGGGGAGCAAACCGGTAGCGGTTTGAAACGCATTATGACAGCGCGTTGTCAGGGCTCCCGCCCGCTGCCTGCGCCACCTCGATCAGTTCATCGATCAACGCCTTCGCGCACCCCGGCAGCCCTTCCAGTTCCCGCACGATCACCGCCCGCTCCCGGATCGCCCACGGTTCGTGCAGCTCGATGATCTCGATTTTCATCGTCTGCCGGTGGCGCAACGCGGCCGATAACGGCACCACGCCAATGCCGACGCCTGCCTCGATCATCCGGCACATCGCTTCAAAGCTGCGGATCTGGATGCGGATCTGCAGCTTGCGCCGCTGGTCGCGGACCAGCTCGGTAAGAAAGGCATGCAGGGTGCTGCCTTCATGCAGGCTGACATGCTCGTAGTCGAGCGTGTCTTCAAAAGCGAGGTTCGGCTTCTGCGTCAGCGGATGGCCGACCGGTGTGGCCAGGACCAGCTTGTCGGTACTGAAATGGATGACCTCCAGACCTTTCGAGGTCACCGGTCCGGAGATGATGCCAAGGTCCGCGCTGCCGTCCAGCACGCCGCGGATGATATCCCGCGTCAGGCGTTCCTGCAGGTCGACGGTGACGGCGGGGCGCTCTGACATAAAGCGCGCCAGCACCTCCGGCATGAACTCCGTCACCGCAGTGGTGTTCGCGAAGATGCGGATATGACCGACCGAGTCCTTGGCGTATTCCTCGAACTCGCTCTTGACATGCTCGAACTGGCGCTCGATCACCCGGGTATGCCGCAGCAGGCGCTCGCCGGCAGGGGTCAGGGCAAGGCCCTTGCTTTCCCGATAGAAGAGACGGGTGCCTAGCTGGTCCTCCAGCGCCTTGAGCCGCGCGCTCGCTGCGGCGGGCGAGAGAAATGCCTTGCGCGCCCCACGCGACAGGTTTTCCTCCTCGGCGATGCGTGCAAACAGCCTCAGGTCGGCAAAGTCAAAATGCATAAGTGCTCCTTCCGCTGAACTTTACCAAGGCGTCAGATATGTCGCAAACCAGCAAGTCTTCAGTGTTTTCGGCGCAGACGAACGGCTGCTTCGAGAAAACGAGATTTACCCAAGCCTGCGTCGCTGCGAGACTTGCTCAGAGGCGAATTGCATCGCCGACAGAATTCCCGTCGTTCGTTGCCGCCATGGCAGTTCGACCGCAATCTTCCCCGAAAAGGCTGCTATGCGTCCCCTCGATGGCATTACCGTGGTTTCCCTGGAGCATGCAATCGCTGCGCCGTTCTGTACCCGCCAGCTCGCCGACCTGGGCGCGCGCGTGATCAAGGTCGAGCGGCCCAGGGTCGGCGACTTTGCCCGCGGCTATGACGAGCGGGTGGATGGCATGTCATCGCACTTCGCCTGGACCAACCGCTCCAAGGAAAGCCTGGCGCTGGACCTGAAACACCAGCAAGCGCCGGCCATCCTGCAGAAGATCCTCGACAAGGCGGACGTGCTGGTGCAGAACCTGGCACCGGGCGCCGCCGACCGGCTGGGCCTGTCCTACGAAGCGCTGTCGCAGCGCTACCCGGGCATCGTCGTCTGCGATATCTCCGGCTATGGCAACGACGGCCCCTACCGGGACAAGAAGGCCTATGACCTGCTGATCCAGGCGGAGTCCGGCTTCGTCTCCATCACCGGCACGCCGGAGAGCCCGTCCAAGGCAGGCTGCTCGATCGCGGATATTGCCGCCGGCATGTATGCGTACACCAATATCCTGGCGGCGCTGCTGCAGCGCGGCAAGACGGGCAAGGGCGCCCATATCGACGTATCGATGCTGGAAAGCATGGTCGAGTGGATGAGCTACCCCCTTTACTACGCCTTCGACGGCGCCACGCCGCCGCCGCGCGCCGGCGCCTCGCACGCGACCATCTTCCCCTATGGCCCGTTCACGGCCTTCGACGGCAAGACCATCATCCTCGGCCTGCAGAACGAGCGCGAGTGGGAGGCCTTCTGCCGGGTCGTGCTGGAACGGCCGGAGCTCGCCACCGACGCGCGCTTCGTCACCAACTCCCTGCGCGCCAGGAGCCGCGAGGCGCTGACGCAGATCATCACCGACGTCTTCTCCGCACTGACCATCGACCAGGTGGTCGCTAGCCTGGAGCGCGCCCAGATCGCCAACGCCCGCATGAACGATATGCGCGATGTCTGGAACCACCCGCAGCTCAAGGCACGCGAGCGGTGGACGTCGGTCAGCTCACCCGTGGGCGTGATTCCCGCACTGTTGCCGCCCGGCCTGCCGAATGCCTTCGAGCCGCGCATGGACGCGATCCCGGCCCTGGGCGAACACAGCGAAGGCCTCCTGCGCGAACTCGGCTACACCGCCGACGACGTGTCGCGCCTGCGTACCGAAGGCGCCATCTGATCCCCCGGCCGGACCGCGGCCGTTCCTGTTCCGCCTCTTCGCGGTCACCTGAGGGCCGGAGGAGGCGCTCGCCCATCTGCCAGACAGTGCTCCCATGACCACCACCGCCATCGCCCGTTCCTGCCTCTTCGTTCCCGCCAACCGGCCGGAGCGCTTTGCCAAGGCCCACGCAGCGGGCGCCGATCGCGTCATCCTGGACCTGGAGGATGCCGTGTCCGAGAGTGACAAGGACCGCGCCAGGCAACTGCTGGCGGACTACCTGGACGCCGGCGGCACCGGCCTGGTCCGCATCAACGCCACGCAGACGCGCTGGTTCGAGGATGACATGCGCGCCTGCCTCCGTGATCGCGCGTGCTGCGGACCTGCTGAAGCAGGCCGGTTGAGGCACCGAACACTGCATTCGGAAATGCGGCAGGCCCCCAATGCTTTCTGTCGAAGCGAATGGCTCGTTCCGAACTTTCGAATTGGAAGCAGCGGCGGCACCGTGCATAGTGGACGTCAGGCAATCAGACCACAGAGAGACGTGATGGACGTTGTGAAGTTGAAGGAATGGGTTGGGAAGACGACCGAAAGCCAGGACGAGGTGACAGCGTTTCCCGTCAAGGCACTCGCGGCGACGCTCGACTACGATGCCCCGGCGCCCGTACGCGGCGATGCCATTGCACCGCTCTGGCACTGGCTCTATTTCCTGCCGCTGCACCGGCAATCCGAGATCGGTTCCGATGGCCACGCCAGCCGCGGCGGCTTCCTGCCGCCAGTGCCGCTGCCGCGCCGCATGTGGGCTGGCGGCCGTCTGTGGTTCCACCAGCCGCTGCGTATCGGCGATGCCGCCTCCAAGGTGTCGCGCATCCTCGATGTCAGTGCCAAATCCGGACGCAGCGGCTCGCTCGCCTTTGTGACGGTCGAGCACCAGTACTACGGCGGCAACGGACTCGCGGTTACCGAAGAACACGACATCGTCTACCGCGAGAACGCATCGCCGAACGCGCCCACACCGGAACCGGTGCCGGCGCCGACGGGCGAAGAATGGGTGCACGAGGTGGCGACCGACCCGGTGCTGCTGTTCCGCTTTTCCGCGCTGACCTTCAACGGCCATCGCATCCATTACGACAAGCAGTACGTGACCGCGGTCGAGCACTACCCGGACCTGATCGTCCACGGTCCGCTGCAGGCGATGCTGCTGCTCGAACTGGTGCGCAAGAACCTGCCGGATGCAGTGGTCAAGAGCTTCTCGTTCCGAGGCGTGCGGCCGACCTTCGTGCCCCAGCGCATTTTTGTCTGTGGCAAGCGCAGCGAGGACGGCAAGACCGTCGAGCTGTGGATCCGCCATGAAGACGGCGCCCTCGCGATGAGCGCGACGGCTGAACTGAACTAACCCCAAAAGTTGTTGGAGACAAGGCTGTGCAGAACAGAATCGATGAATACCAGGAAATCCGTGAAGCCGTGCGCGACCTGTGCGGCCAGTTCTCGTCGGAGTACTTCCGAAAGGTTGACGAAGTGCGGGGCTATCCCGAGGAATTCGTTAACGCGCTGACCCAGGCCGGCTGGTTGGCCGCGCTGATCCCGGAGGAGTATGGCGGCTCGGGCCTGGGCCTGACCCAGGCGTCCGTCATCATGGAAGAAATCAATCGTGCCGGCGGCAACTCTGGCGCCTGCCACGGCCAGATGTACAACATGGGCACGCTGCTGCGCCACGGTTCCACCGAACAGAAGAAGCTGTACCTGCCCAAGATCGCCAGCGGCGAACTGCGCCTGCAATCGATGGCGGTGACCGAGCCGACCACCGGCACTGACACTACCAAAATCAAGACCACTGCCGTGCGCAAGGGCGACAAGTATGTCGTGAACGGCCAGAAGGTGTGGATCTCGCGCGTCCAGCATTCGGACCTGATGATCCTGCTGGCCCGCACCACGCCGCTGGCCGAGTGCAAGAAGAAGTCCGAAGGCATGTCGATCTTCCTGGTGGACCTGCGCGAGGCCTTCGGCAAGGGGCTGACGGTGCAGCCCATCATCAACATGGTCAACCACGAGACCAATGAGCTGTTCTTCGACAACCTGGAGATTCCGGCGGAGAACCTGATCGGCGAGGAAGGCAAGGGCTTCAAATACATCCTGGATGGCCTCAACGCCGAACGCACCCTGATCGCCGCCGAGTGCATCGGCGACGGCTACTGGTTTATCGACAAGGTGACCAAGTACGTCAACGAGCGCATCGTCTTCGGCCGGCCGATCGGCCAGAACCAGGGCGTGCAGTTCCCTATCGCCAGGGCCTTCGTCAACGTGGAAGCGGCCAACCTGATGCGGTTCAAGGCCGCGAAGCTGTTCGACGCGCACCAGCCCTGCGGCGCCGAAGCCAATATGGCGAAGCTGCTGGCCGCGGACGCGTCGTGGGAAGCGGCCAACGCCTGCCTGCAATATCACGGCGGCTTTGGCTTCGCGGCGGAGTACGACGTCGAGCGCAAGTTCCGCGAGACCCGGCTCTACCAGGTGGCGCCGATTTCGACCAACCTGATTCTTTCCTACGTCGGCGAGCATATCCTGGGGATGCCGCGGTCGTTCTGAGGGTTTGCTTCAGTGGCCTCTGGCCTCTCATGACCCCTCACGGAGTCCGCATTACCGATTGTGTGCTCCCTTTCCCGCTTGCGGGAGAGCGGTGGGTGAGGGCCAGGGATGGCACGAAGTCGAGTTCCAGGGGCCGCGTTGCCTGGTGTAGACCGCGTCTCGCAGGGTAGATTTGGCCCAAGGTGCGCAGATTTCGCACGCGGCAGTACAACCGTCGCCTCTATGAGTGCTGGTGGCGCGCCAGTTGCACGCCTGGAACGACATTTGCGTGGGATTTTTTTACCCGCCGGCAGATGGCGGGCCCTGAACAGCCGCCGCGGACATTGCATCTGCCATGGCCCGTGCCGGATGACCGCGGCTGTCATGGAGACGACCATGCCAAGGGCATCGAGCATAGCCCAAGCCAGGGCAGACAAGAGAGCAGGCAAGTCGCCGACCACCCAGGCCGGCCATTTCGTTCGTGACGAGATTGAAGCCGTGCGCAAGGGTAAGCACGGCGTGCGCTCGGCCAAGCAGGCCATAGCGATCGGCTTATCGGAGGCGCGCCGCGCCGGCGTCGATGTGCCGCCGAAGAAGGGCGCGACCAAGGCGGAAACCAAGTCCGCCGCCGCCAAGGCTGCGCCGCGCCGCGCGAGTTCAGAAAGCACGGCCAAGCGCTCCGAGGCAGCGCTCAAGGCACTCAAGCGCGAGAGCACCGCCGGCGCTTCTCCCAAGGCGCTGTCCGCCCAGGCCAAGAGCGCGGCAAGCAAGCGCACCGCGACCGATCGCTCGGCTGCGGCGAAGAAGGCGGCGAGCACCAAGGGTGCTGCCGGTCGCTCCGAAGCGGCCCGCAAGGCCGCTCGCACGCGTGCGGCAAAGAAGGAGTCAGCGCGTTAGCCAACCAGCGTACCGCTGTCGGCAAGCTGCGCGCCTGGCACGCGGCGCTCTCCGGCGTTCACCGCACTGAACCGACACGGAGGTAAGCCACCCACTCTCACTGTGCGGTCGAGCAGCGAGTAGGTCTCTTCGGCCAGGGGCTGGCGTAGAATCTGCCAGTGCGCCCTCGGAGCGCGGAACGCCGGGGACACCGGCTTCGATCATGGCGCGTTTGGCGCTGACCTTGTCGCCTACGCGCCGGATCGAAGCCGCCGTAGGCCCGATGCATACCAACCCGTCCCTTCCAACGGCTTCGGCAAAATCGGGGCGCTCTCGGACAAGAACCCATACCCGGGATGCGATGGTCTTTCACGTCGTGTGTCCGAGGCTTCCCCCGCGGAATAAGCTTCTTCGCCCCCCTGAATTGAGAGCCACAGATGCAATTGCCCCGCAAGCTGTTTCCCATGGCCGCCCTGCTGGCCTCACTTGCTGCCGTCGGCCAGGCGTCCGCGGCGCCCTACCCGGATCATCCTGTCGAACTCGTGGTGCCAAGCACGGCTGGCGGTGGTACCGACACGGTTGCGCGGGCCTTCAGCGAAGCCATGCGAAAGTATCTGCCGCAGCCGCTGACCGTGGTGAACAAGCCGGGTGCCAGCGGCGCAATCGGCATGACGGAAGTGGCCCGCGCCAAGCCCGATGGCTACAAGCTTGGCATCATCATCGCCGAAGCCGTGATCGTCCCGCATCTCGGGCCGACCACCCTCGACGCCGCCGCGCTGGTGCCGATCGCGCGCCTGAATGCCGATCCGTCCGCGATCACGGTCAAGGCCGACTCGCGCTGGAGCACCATCGAGGCGTTCCTGGAATTCGCCAAGGCGCACCCGGGGGAGGTGCAGGTCGGGAACTCCGGCCCGGGCTCGATCTGGCACCTGGCGGCGACGGCGCTGGAGGACAAGGCGCACGTCAGGTTCAATCATGTGCCGTTCTCCGGTGCGGCGCCGGCCCTGGTGGCGTTGATGGGCGGGCATATCGACGCGGTGGCCGTCAGTCCCGCCGAAGTATCGGCCTATGTGGCCGCAGGCAAGGTGAAGACGCTCGCGGTGATGGCCGGACAGCGGGTCAGGGGCTTCGAGAACGTTCCGACGCTGCGTGAGCGCGGTATCGATCTCTCGATCGGCACATGGCGCGGACTGGCCGCGCCCAAAGGCACGCCATCTGAAGTGCTCGAAACCCTTGCGGCCGCCAGCCGCAAGGCGGTGGCGGATCCTGTCTTCGTGGCGGCGCTGGGCCGGCAGAACCTTGGGATTGCCTATGCCGACGCCGTGACCTTCAAGGCGATGATCGCGGCAGACAACGCGGTGATGAAGGCACTGGTTGCCAGGACCAACCTGCGCAAGTGAGGCAGCGCGTCCGCATCAGGCGGCTGCCCGGGCGGCGAAGGCCGCGAGGTCGAAGCGCGCGGCGGGCTGCCGCCCGGCGAGCGCGTCCAGCAGGTTGCGCGTGGCGAGTTCGGCCATGGCGCGCCGGGTCTCATGCGTGGCCGAGCCGATATGGGGCAGGGCCGTCACCCTGGGATGGCTGCGCAGCGGTGAATCCTGCGGCAGGGGCTCGGTGGCGAAGACGTCCAGCCCGGCGGCGCGCAGGTGGCCGCTGTCGAGCGCCGCAAGCAGCGCGTCTTCCTGCACGATCTGGCCGCGCGCGCCGTTGACGAAGATGGCGCCCGGCTTCATCAGCGCGAACTCGCGGCGGCCCATCAGGCCGCGCGTGCTGTCGGTCAGGGGCAGCGTGACGGCGACGATATCGGCGCGCCGCAAGGCATTGTCGAGTTCCGTGCGGGCTGCGCGTCCCGCCAGGTCGGACGGTTCCGCTGCGGTCTCGTTGACATAGAGCACCTCCATGCCGAAGCCGAGCGCCGCGCGGCGTGCCACGGCCTGGCCGATGCGCCCGAAGCCCAGGATCGCCAGGATCTTGCCGTGCACGTCCCAGCCGAACAGGTTTTCACCGATATTGGCAGTCCAGCGGCCTTCGCTCACGTGGGCCGCCAGTTCGACCAGCCGACGGCTCGTGGCCATGATGAGCGCGAAGACGGTGTCGGCGGTGGTCTCGGTGAGTACGCCGGGCGTGTGGCACAGGGTGATGCCGCGCCGGTGCAGGCAGGGGAGGTCGTAGTTGTCGACCCCCACCGAAATACTCGAGATCACCTCCAACTGGCCCGCTTCGGCCAGTTCCGCCGCGCTCAGCTTCACGCTGGAGCCGATCAGGCCGTGGGCGTTGGCCAGCGCGGCGCGGAAGGCAGGCCGTTGTGCCGGCTGGCGCGGGTCGGCCACGATCACATCGTGTTCCGACTCGATCCTGGCGAGCAGGTCGTCAGGAATCGGGCGGAACACCAGGACATTCTTGCGCATGGGTAATCCTTGCAGTGGCATCACAACATGGCGGCCGCCAGCTGGGCATGGGTCGGCAGGCCTTCGGTATCGCCGCGCACCTGCACCGCGCGGGCGCCGATCCAGGCGCCGCGCCGGACGGCATCGGCCACCGGGCGGCCCTCCAGCAGCGCGCTGATCACGCCCACGGCAAAGCCATCGCCGGCGCCAACGGTGTCGACGACACGCTCGACGCTGAATGCCTCGACATGGCCGGTGCCGGCCTCGCCATCGAAGTAGGCGCCGTCGGCGCCCAGCTTCACCACCACCAGCCTGGCGCCGCGCGCGCGGTAGAAGGCGGCAATGCGTTCCGGCTCGGCGTGGCCGGTGAGGAAGTGGCCCTCTTCGATGCCGGGCAGCACCCAGTCGCACTGCTGCGCCAGGTCGTTCAGCGTCTCCCGCATCAACTCGGGCGAGGCCCACAGCGTGGGCCGCAGGTTGGGATCGAAAGAGATCGTGCGGCCGGCGGCCTGCATGGTGGCGATGGCCTGGCGCGTGGCAGCCTGCGTGCCTGCGGCCAGCGCGGGGAACACGCCGGTGACGTGCAGGTGCCGCGAGCGCCGCAGCCACCTGCCGTCCAGGTGCTCCGGGTTCATGCGGCTGGCCGCCGAGCCGCGGCGGTGGTATTCGACGGGCGGATCGCTGCCGTCGTCGACCCGGCCCTTGAACTGGAAACCGGTGCGCTCACCGGGCTCGCACACCACCTGGCTGCAATCCACGCCTTCGCGCTGCATTTCACCGAGCAGGTAGCGGGCCATCGAGTCGTCGCCCAGGCGGCTGGCCCATCCGACCTTCAGGCCCAGGCGCGACAGGCCGATGGCCACGTTGGTCTCGGCACCGGCGGTGCGCTTGTGGAAGGTCTGTGCGCCTTCGAGCGGCCCGGCTTCGCCGGCGACCAGCATCAGCATCGCCTCGCCCAGCGTGACCACGTCAAGATCGGTGCTCATGCGGGGACCTCCACCGAGCGCAGCAGTTCGACATGATGGCGCGTGACCTGCACCAGGTCTTCGCCTTGCAGGGGGAATTCGATCGCACGCGCAACGTGCGTGGGCAGGCGGCGCAAGACGCTGCGCCAGGGTGCCGCCGACTGGTCCAGCGGCACCGCGATCCATTTGGCGGGCGTGCGCTGCACGCCTTTGCAGTGCACGTAGCCGACGCCGGCGCCGAAGACCTGCGCGGCGTCGAGCGGGTCTTCGCCGGTCCAGTGCCAGTTGCCCATGTCGAAGGTCATCGGCACGTTCTCGCCGAGCGCCATGATACGCGCGAAGAAATCGCGCAGCGGCGGCACGGTGCCGGCCTGGGCGGTCTGGTCGTTTTCCACGACGAGTTCGATGCCATCGTGCCGCAGCCAGGGAAGCAGTGCTTCCAGTGCCGTGCCTTGCCGATAGCCGCCAAGCGACATCTTGACCCGGGTCGCACCGAGCGCCAGCGCGGTCGTGAAGGCACGGTCGAGCGCGGCGGCATCGAGGCTGCCGGCTTCGCTCCAGAGGCCTTCCGGGCTGGACCAGACCACGCTCAGCCCATGCTGCCGCGCGACCTCGCGCTGTTCAATGACTTCATCCTTGTGCCCGCGCTGGAGTTCGCCGCGGAATTCCACGCCGTCCGCGCCGGCTGCCGCGGCAATCCGCGCCAGCGCGGCCTGTCCGTCGCGCAGGGCGAGGTCGGCGCCATAGGCTGTCAACGAGATCAGCACCGGCGGGCGCGAAGCACCATCTGCTTGCCACTGGCTCATTTCAGTGCTCCCGCGCCGAGGAATTGCAGCAGTTCCGGTGTCCGCGGCTGCGCGAATAGCGCCTTCGATGGCCCCGCCTCGTGGACCTTGCCCTGGTGCATGAAGATGGTGGTATGCGCCATGCGGCGCGCGAACTCCATTTCATGCGTGACCAGCACCATGGTCATGCCGGAGGCGGCCAGGTTCTCCATGACCCGAAGCACTTCCGCCGTCAGCTCGGGGTCGAGCGCGGAGGTGACCTCGTCGAACAGCATTACCTTGGGCTCCATCGCCAGCGAACGGGCGATGGCCACGCGCTGCTGCTGGCCGCCCGAGAGCTGCTCGGGGTAGCAGTCCTTCTTGTCGAGCAGGCCGACCTGGGTCAGCACCTGGTCGACGATGCCGTCGATCTTGCCGGCTGCCATCTTCTTCACGATGGACGGCGCCAGCGCGATGTTCTCGCCCACGGTCAGGTGCGGAAACAAGTTGTAGCTCTGGAACACCATGCCCACGTCGCGGCGCAGGTCGAGCAGGCGCTTGCGGTCGTGATCCAGCTTGTGTCCGGCGACGGTGATATTGCCGGCGTTGATCGTCTCCAGGCCGTTCAGGCAACGCAGCATGGTGCTCTTGCCGGAGCCGCTGCGGCCGATGATGGCGACCACCTGGCCCGGCTCGATCGCAAACGAAACGCCCTTCAGGACTTCGACGGCGCCATACGACTTGTGCACGCCTTGTGCTTCAACGATTGACATGGAGCCTCCTTTCCATGCGCCGGGCTGCCGCCGACAGCGGGAAGCAGAGCGCGAAGTAGATAAGTGCGACGACGACGAAGACCGCGAAGGGCTGGAAGGTCGCGTTGTTGATCAGCTGGCCGGCGCGGGTCAGTTCGATGACGCCGATGATGGAAGTGATCGAGGTGTTCTTGACCAGCTGGACCGAGAACCCGACCGTGGGCGGCAAGGCCAGCCGCACGGCCTGCGGCAGCACCACGTAGCGCAGCTGCTGCCAGCGGGTGAGGGCAAGCGCTTCGCTGGCCTCCCACTGTCCTTGCGGCACGGCCTCGATGCAGCCGCGCCAGATCTCGCCAAGGTAGGCGCTGGCGTAGATCGACATCGCCAGCATGGCCGCGACCATCGGCGACAGCTTGAGCCCGAGCACGGAGAGTCCGTAGTAGCTCAGGAACAGCACGATCAGCACCGGCGTGCCTTGCACGACCTGGATATAGGCCGTGCTGGCCAGGCGCAGCAGCGGGCTTCCGGAGGTACGCGCCAGTGCCACCAGAAAACCGGCCAGCGTGCCGCCGACGAAGGCGAGCAAGGTCACCCACAGCGTCCAGCGTGCCGCCAGCAGCAGCATTTCAAGATGATTCCAGGAGAACTCGGTGATCATTTCGCGCTCCCAGCAACCGCTGCCGTCAGTTCCGTTTGCGCCAGCGGCACGATCCGGGCCGTGCGGGCCAGCTTTCGTGCGCGCGCCACCACGCGGCGCCGCTTGAACACCAGGTTGCCGATCAGGCCGAACATGGCGCGCAGCAGCAGTGCCAGCCCGATGTAGATGAACATGACCAGGATGTAGCTCTCGAAGGTGCGGAAAGTCTGCGAATCGACCTGGCTGGCGACCGCGGTCAGCTCTTCCACCGAGATCGTCGACACCACGCTCGAGGTCAGCATCATCAGCGTGAACTGGCTGGTCAGGGCCGGATAGACCTTCTCGAAGGCCGGCACCAGGGCGACGTGGCGGATCAGCTGCCAGCGTGTCATGCCCAGCGCGGCGGCGGCCTCAAGTTGCGAGCGGTGAACCGCCTGCAGGCCGGCCCGGATGATCTCCGTCGAGTAGGCGCCGAGGTTGACAGTCATCGCGATCACCGCGGCGGTGACGGCATCGATCTGCAGGCCCACGGTCGGCAAGCCGAAGAAGATGATGAAGAGCTGGATCAGGAAGGGCGTGTTGCGGATGGCTTCGACATATGCCCTGGTGGCACGCTGCAGCCACGGACCGCCAAAAGCGGCGGCAATCGCGCCGGCGGTGCCGACCACGGTGCCAAGCAGGATCGAGCCGAAGCTGAGCGCCAGCGTCATCGCCGCGCCTTCCGCGAAGCGGTCCAGCTGCGACAGCACCGGGGTCCATTCGAATTGGTAGTTCATGCGGGTCTCCTGGCACGCCGGCTGGCGCCGGCGCGCAACCTCAGACGGCCTGGTTCAGAACGCTTGCAGCGTGGGCAGCGCCTTGCCGGTCCACTTCTGCGCAATGGCGTCGAGTTCGCCGTTCAGCTTGACGTAGGAGATGGTGGTGTTGAGCCACTGGCGCAGCTCGAAGGCGTCGCGGCGCACGGCCATCGAATTGGGTTGCACCGAGAACGCGAACTTGGCGTCGAACTTGCCGGCGCCGCGCGCCTTCATGATCTCGTTGCCGGTGGTATTGGGCAGGGCAATGGCTTCGACCTGGTTGCTGATCAGCGCCTGCGCGCAGGTGGCATCGTCCTCGAAGCGGACGATGTTCATGCCGGGCACGGCCAGCCGGGTCAGCGCGGTGTCCTGTGTGGTGCCGCGCGTCACGCCGACCTTCTTCTTCCCGAGCTCAGTCAGCTTGGCGTACTTGGCGGCGACGGGCGCAAAGATGGTCAGCTCGAACGCGCTGTAGGGCGCGCTGAACATGATGGCCCGCGCCCGCTCGGGCGTCGGCGCCAGCGTCGCCACCAGGAAATCGACCTTGCCGGCCTCCAGCGCCGGAATCCGGCTGGGTGAGGTGAGCGGGACGATATCGACCGGAACGCCCAGGTACTTGCCGAGCAGGTTGGCCACGTCGACGTCATAGCCGGCGGGTTTGCCGGTGGCGTCCGTGGTGCCGAAGGGCGGGGCGCCGGTCACCACGCCGATGGTGACCTTGCCCTTCTTGACGATCTCGGCGACGGTCTGCGCCTGGGCGGTGAAAGCGGCGCTGGTCAGGACCAGCAGAGTCAGCACGGGCGCGGCTACGCGGCGCAACAAGCGTTGGACGTTCATTTATGTCTCCTGCACGTATATGGGTGTGTCGCTGGCGTCGCAGCGTTTCGGCAAGCACCGTCTTGAAACCGGTTTCAGGATTATAGGAAACCGGTTTCAGAGATCCAACAGTGGAAACCCTTACGGGCGAAAAATGCGTTTGGCGGATGCGGAAACAGGCACGTCAGGCACCTGCTGGACGTGCCAGGCGGGTGCAGGCGTGGATCAGGCGGGCACGGCGGACGCCGGTGGGGAAGGGCTCTGCAATCAGGCGCGGCGCGTGGATCCGCGCGTGACCAAGGTGCCGGGCAACAGCACCCGGCGCGGCGGCAGTTGCGCGCCTTGCAGGCGCTCGATCAGGCAGTTGGTGGCGACGCGCCCGATATCGTCGGTGGGCTGGGAAATGGCGCTGAGGCCGGGGCCGACCAATGCCGCCCATTCCGGATCATCGAAGCCGATCAGGCCCAGGTCGGTGCCAAGCTGCCAACCCAGTCTGGCGGCCGATGCGGCCACGCGCAGCGAGATCACTGCGTTGGCCGCCAGCACCGCAACGGGTGCCTGTCCGGCGCCACGGCGCAGGGCGCGCAGCGCTTCATCGAGGGCCTCGTCGTCACCCCGCTGGGCTTCAAAAACGGTCCCGCCAACCGTGTCCGCGTGTTCGGCGACAAAGGCCTGGAACGCGCGCGCGCGCTCGTTGCGCGAGCTGATGGCCTTGATCGGCTCGCTGATGAACAGCAGGCGCCGATAGCCGGCTTCGACCAGGTGGCCGGCGGCTTCCTGGACGGCGGTCTGGTTGTCCAGGGCCACCAGGTCGACTTCGGCATCGCCGACCTTGCGGTCGACCAGTACCACTGGCTTGCCCAACTGCGCCGCATCGGCCAGGGCGCCGGCATCGTGGCCCAGCGTGTGCAGGATAAAGCCTTCGACCCGGTAGGCGGACAGCGAGCGGATGGCTTCGCGCTCAAGTTGCTCGTCATTGCCGAGGTTGAACAGCATCACCATATAGCCGGCGTCGCGGCAGGCCTTCTCGACGCCGCGCAGCACGGCCACCGAGAACGAATTGGAGACATCCGCGACCACCAGCCCGATCAGGCGCGACTTGCCGCGCTTGAGCCCCTGCGCCATCGGGCTGGGGCTGTAGCCGAGCGCGCGGATGGCCGCGGCGACGCGCGCCTCCACGTCCGCGGACAACTGCTCGCCGCCCCGGTTCAGGTAGCGCGATACGGTTGCCTTGGAGACGCCCGCATAGTCGGCAACGTCCTGGATGGTGAGCTTCTCTGCAGGTTTCTGGTCGGACACAGGTCGGGTAACTGGGCGCGGCATAGGATTCGGGTCTCGGTGAAACCAGTTTCACGATTATGCCTCGGGCGTGTCGGGATGTGCCAGCATCCGGGTTTTTACGCGTCCAAACGTCAGAACGTTCCATGGAACGCGACTGCGGCGGACAGAGGGTCCGCCTTGGCTCTGGAAAATGACCTGCCCGATTGCCTCGGGCAGGTCACGGTGTCCGTCAGGCCAGCCTGGTTTCGACGTGGATGTTGCCGTGCAGGGCCTTCGAGTACGGGCAGGTCCGGTGCGCGGTATCCACCAGCGCCTGGGCCACTTCACGGTCAATGCCGGGGATGTGGACATTGAGCCGGGCCTGCAGCAGATAGGCCTCGCCAGCCGTGCCCAGGTCAACCTCGGCGTCGACCGAGAGCTCGGCCGGCAGCTTCACTTTCATCTTGCCGGCGGCCAGGCCGATCGCGCCGATAAAGCACGCCGACCATCCCGCGGCGAGCAATTGCTCCGGGTTCGTGCCCGGGCCTTTGGTGCCCGGCGAGGACAGTTGAAGCTTCAGCCGGCCGTCGTCGCTGTGGGCTTCGCCGTCGCGTCCGCCTGCAGTGATGTGGACTTTGCCGGTGTACAGCACTTTTTCGATACGGGTCATGATGCGTTCCTTGTTTATTCAGAAAGTCGGGGCTCAGGCGTAGGCGCCGTCAAGATAGGGATCGACACTGCGCGCCGGGTCCGCCGAAACGCCGGTGCGGTCCAGGCCGGACAGGGTGCGCGCGCCGTCGTAGTACGGATCCACGTTGCGCGCACCGTCCGTGAACGGGTCGACTGCGCGCGCGCCATCGCTGTATGGGCTGCGTGCCTCCTGCACGGAGCGGGCACCGTCGGTGAACGGGTCCCGCGCGCCCGCTTGGGACGGTGCGGCGGCCTGCGCGCCGGCAGCGGCGGCAACCAGGGCGATGGCGAAGACAAAACGCTTGGCGATGTTGTGGGTAGTCATGATCGTCTTCCTTAAAGGTTTGGGTTCGGTATTGCGCGGCAGGGACTGGCTTGGTTGATGTTCGCCGCCGGGCCACGGAATGCATTTAAGGCGATCGATGTATCTGCCCCGTAGCGCGTGAGGGGTGTGTCTGTCGGAACACGTATCGTTGTGGCAGCGTGATACAGACGGGTACAAATCCATGCGCGAACGGGTTGGGGAGCCGCATCGGCAAAGAACTGGGACAGGCCTATGCGCCACATTCGACGCCTCTGCCTGCACCTAGGGTTTCTCCCGAGAATCGCCCGTACTCCCTTGTTTTGATTGTGATTCTGGTAGCACGGCAGCCGTTGCAGGTCGCGATGGTGACGAATTTCCGCCTTGACCATCCGTCCGAACCGTCGATAATGCAAACGTTTGCAAAGGAGATCAGACATGAAAACTTCCAGCGAGCGGCAGGCGCCACAAGGCGAGCGCCTGGCGCTGATCGAGGATGAACACTCGGTGACAGGCGTGGTCCAGGCGGCCATGGCCAATACGACGAATCCCCGCTTGCGCTTCATCATGGATTCCCTGGTGCGGCACCTCCACGGCTTCCTGTCCGAGGTGCGGCTGTCCGACGAGGAATTCGAGCTTGCCCTGGGGTATATCGCCAGTCTCGGCCATGCGACCAATGCCAAGCACAACGAGGTTGTCCTGGCTGCCGACGTGCTGGGGCTGTCGACGCTGGTGACAGCCATGAACAACAGCACCAGGGACGGGCGCACGCCCGGCGCGCTGCTCGGCCCGTTCTATCGCGCCAACGCGCCGCGCTATGACTGCGGTGACTGCGTGGTGCAGGACGATGCGCCTGGCTTGCCGCTGCTGGTCAGCGGCACCGTGCGGGCGACCGATGGCACGCCGCTGCCAGGCGCGCTGGTCGAGATCTGGCAGGCGTCGCCGGTGGGACTGTATGACAACCAGGATCCGACGCAACCCGACCGCAACCTGCGCGGCTGCTTCCATACCGATGAAAGCGGCGGCTATCACTTCCGCACGGTACGGCCTGCAGGGTATCCGGTGCCGACCCACGGCCCGGTAGGCACGTTGCTGGCCGCACAGCAGCGCCATCCGTACCGGCCGGCGCATATCCATTTCATCGTTGCGGCGCCGGGCTACCGCACGCTCGTGACCCAGGTGTTTGCCGACACGCCGGAAAAGCTGGAATCCGATGTCACGTTCGGCGTGCAACGGCAACTGGTTGGCGATCTCCGGCTACACCACCATGGCCGCAGCCCGTGGGGCGATTTGCCGGCACCGTTCTACACGCTGGCGTTCGATTTCACGCTGGAGCCCGGCGAGCAGACCTTCCCGAAGCCGCCGATCGACTGACGACCCGATCGACTTACCCTGACCCATTCCCAAAAGAACCATGAGTGCTAATTCTCTTTCCGGCAAGGTGGCCGTGATCCTCGGCGGCACCGGTGCGATCGGCTTTGCCGCCGGTGAAACGCTGGCGCGCCTTGGCGCGAGCGTGGTGCTGACCGGGCGCGACGCCGACAAGGCGGCCAGTGCCGCGGCGGCCTTGCCGGCCGGCAACCATCTTGCCGCCGTGGCCGAGGTTGCCGACAGCGCCTCGCTGCGCGCGCTGGCCGACGAGGTCATCCATCACTACGGCCGCGTCGATATCCTGGTGAACACCGCAGGCTTTACGCGGGCGATCCCGCACGCCGACCTGGACGCGCTGGACGATGCGCTGATCGATGAACTGTTTGCCGTCAACTGGCGCGGGCAGTTTGCCGCGATCCGTGCGTTCGCGCCGCACCTGCGCGCCAATGGCGACGGGCTGGTGGTCAATGTCGGGTCCATCGCCGGCCGTACGGGGCAGGGCAGCAACGTTGCGTACTGCGCTGCCAAGGCCGGGCTCGATGTCATGGCGATGTCGCTCGGGCGCGCGCTGGCGCCGCAAATCCGCGTGCTGAACGTTTCACCAGGCGTGGTCGATACCGCTTTCGTGCCGGGACGCGACAGCGGTTTCAACGAGCGCGCCGCCAGGTCGACGCCGCTAAAACGTGTTGGCCAGGCACAGGACGTGGCCGATGCCATCGCGGCCTGCGCGACCTCACTGCGCTTTGCCACCGGCACCACCATCGTCGTGGACGGCGGCCGCCAGCTCGGATAGGCCAGGCCCCGCATGTCCACCCAACCACATTTCCACCACTGACCTTCGCTCATGCACGCACGCAAGACCATCATCACCTGCGCGGTGACCGGCAATATCGTCACCCCGGAGCAGCACCCCGGCTTGCCGGTGACGCCGGCCCAGATTGCCGACGCCGCGCTGGAAGCCGCCGAGGCCGGCGCAGCTGCCGCCCACATCCACGTGCGCGACCCCGAAACCGGACGGCCGTCGATGTCGCTCGACTACTACGCCGATGTCATCGACCGCATCCGCAAGCGCAACCGCTCGCTGATCATCAACCTCACCACCGGACCCGGCGGCCGCTTCGTGCCGAGCGAGGACGAGCCGCGCGTGGCGGCGCCGGGCACCACGCTGCTGCATCCCGCGAAGCGCGTCGAACACATCGCGGCGCTGCGCCCGGACGTCTGCTCGCTCGACCTGAACACCATGAACTCCGGTGGCGACGTGGTCATCAACACGCCCACCAACGTACGCAAGATGGCCGGCGTGATCCGCGCGGCCGGCGTCATGCCCGAGCTGGAGATCTTCGATTCCGGCGACCTCAACATGGCGCTCGACTTCATCCGTGAGGGTGTGCTGGACGGCCCCGGCCTGTGGACCCTGGTGCTTGGCGTGAAGTACGGCTTTGCGCCCACGCCGGAAACCATCTTCTACGCGCGCAACATGCTGCCCGCCGGCGCCCACTGGTCGGCCTTCGGCATCGGCCGCGCGGAGTTCCCGATCGTGGCCCAGGCATGGCTCGCAGGCGGACACGTGCGCGTCGGCATGGAAGACAACATCTATCTGGAGAAGGGCGTGCTGGCGCCGAGCAACGCCGCGCTGGTCGCCAAGGCGCGCGACATCGTCAGGTCGCTTGGCGGCGAGGTTGCCTCGGCGGCCGAGGCCCGGCGCACGCTTGGCCTGCGCGAGGCCTGATCCCGGCCATACCGAACGAAATATTTGAGGAAGGAAGCACCATGAACACCATTCGAGTCAGCGAGAAAGCCGCCAATATCGATGCCCTGCAGCTCGAGCTGCTCGGCGTGCCGCGCCCGGAAGCGGCGGCGGGTCAGGTCATCATCGAAGTGGCCAGCGCCGGCGTGAACCCGAGCGACGTGAAGGCAACGCTCGGCCTGATGCCGCATGCGGTCTGGCCGCGCACGCCAGGCCGCGACTATGCAGGCCTGGTGGTCGACGGTCCCTCCGAACTGCTGGGCCAGCAGGTCTGGGGCAGCGGCGGCGAACTCGGCATCCGCCGCGACGGCACGCATGGCAAGTACCTGCGCATCCAGGCCAGCGCCGTGCGCGCCAAGCCGGCGTCGGTGTCGCTGCTGGAAGCCGGCGCCGTGGGTGTGCCGTTCATTACCGCCTATGAAGGGCTGCGCCGCGCGGGCATGCCGCAGGCTGGCAGCACCGTGCTGGTGTGTGGCGGCAATGGCAAGGTGGGGCAGGCAACGATCCAGATCGCCACTGCGCTCGGCGCGCGCGTCTTTGCCGTGGAGCGCACCGCGGAGGCGTATCGTGGCCATGCCAGCGGCGACGTGCGCATGATCGATGCCAGCAGCGAATCCATTGCCGCGGTGGTGCGCGAAGAGACCGACGGGCACGGTGCGGACATCGTCTACAACACAGTGGGAAGCCCCTACTTCGAACAGGCCAACCAGGCCATGGCGATTGGCGCGGCGCAGATCTTCATCTCGACCATCGAGAAGCCGGTGCCGTTCGACATCTTCGCCTTCTATCGTGGCCAGCACACCTATGTGGGCGTCGACACCCTTGCGCTGGACAGCAACGCGTGCGCGGGCATCCTTGACCAGCTCGCACCGATGTTTGCCTCGGGTGCGCTGCGGCCGTTCCCGGTCCTTTCCGACTACACCTATGCGCTCTCCGATGCCAAGGAGGCCTACCGGGCGGTCCTGCAGGGCGCGACCGAACGCGTGGTGCTGAAGCCATGAACACGACCCGGTTCGCACAGGCGCCGGCCTATTTCCCGGCCAACCACGAAGGCATGCATTGCCTGCGCCTGCAAGGGCATGAAGCGGGACCGTCCGAAGCCTTGTGGATGGGGGTCTCGGTGCTGCTGCCGGGCGGCCATACGTCGATGGATGCCTCGCCCGTGGAAAAGCACTACGTCGTGCTGGAAGGCGAAGTCTGCATCGCCACGCCCGACGAGCGCGTGACGCTGGGCCAGTTCGATTCCGTGCGCCTGGCGCCGGGCGAAGCGCGGCAGGTGTCGAACCCGGGCAATCGGCCGGCGATGCTGCTGCTGGCGATGCCGTATCCCAAGCGCTGATTTTCTCGGGCCGGACTGCAAACGATTGCAAAAAAATCGGGCAGACGGCCCGGCCACAACAACCACGACAAACCAGGGGAGACAAATGAAATCCATCGGAAAGCGCAGCCATCTGCTCATGCTGGCCATGGCCGCAGCCTGTGGCGGCGAGGCCTGCGCGCAGTCAGCCGTGACGCTGTACGGGCGCATCAATACGGCACTGGAGTATTCCTATGCCAACACCGCGACCGACGGCACCCGCCTTGGCGGCGTGGGGCGCCTGACCAACAACCGCTCGGTCTTCGGCATGCGCGGCGAAGAAGGCCTGGGCGGCAGCCTGAAAGCCATCTGGCAGATCGAAAGCAATTTTTCGCTCGATACCGGCCAGGGCCAGGTGGCCGGGCGCAATACGCGGGTGGGGTTGCAGGGCGATGCCGGCACGCTGTTCCTGGGGCATTGGCAGACCCCGTACACCGAATCGACCACCGCCTACGATCCGTACTATCCGACCACCGCCGGCTATATGGCGCTGATCGGCAACGGCTCCACCTCCAGCTCCGACAACGTCCAGGACACCAGCTCGTTCGACCGCCGGCAGAAGAACATCATCGTCTACAAGTCGCCGTCGTTCGCCGGCTTCAGCGGGGCCGCGGCGTGGGGCGTGAACGAGGAGAAGACCACCATACCGCGCAATCCCGGCTTGTATTCGTTCTCGGCCGCCTACGACAACGGCCCGCTCAATGTGGTGCTGGCCTATGAAGTCCACCAGCACTACCAGACCGCCGGCCGCAACGACGATGCGATGAAGGCGGGCGTCTCGTACAAGTTCCCCACCACCACGGTGGCGCTGCTCTATGAACGGCTCCACTACCGCACCGCGACCGGCGACCTGACCCGCAACGGGTACTACGCCTCGCTGGTGCAGAAGCTCGGGCCGGGCAGCGTGCGCGTCGGCTTTGGCCTTGCCAGCAATGGCGCGGGCAATGCGACCGAGACCGTGGGCTTCTTCCGCAGCGGCGCGGAAACGGGCGCCACGCAGGTCACGGTCGGCTACGACTATCCGCTGTCCAAGCGCACTGCGCTGTATGCGTACTACAGCCGCATCAACAACAAGCGCAATGCGATCTACGACTTTGCCATCAATGAACTGGGCGTGAGCGCGGGTGCTGACCCGCAGACGGTCGCGCTTGGCATGCGGCACTTCTTCTGATGTGAGGAGACACAGAATGATCCGATCCATCCAAGGCACGGTGCTGGCGCTGGCGTCATCGCTCATGCTGGCGGCCGCACCCGCCGCCCACGCGCAGCCGCAATATCCCGGCAAGCCGATCCGGCTGGTGGTGCCGTTCTCGGCGGGCAGCGCCACCGACATCCTGGCGCGCATCATCGGCAGCAAGATGGGCGAGGGCGGCAGCTACCAGGTGATTGTCGACAACCGCCCCGGCGCCGGCGGCACCCTGGGCGCCACCGGCGTGGCCAAGGCGGCGCCGGACGGCTACACGCTGATCCTGGTTTCGGTCGGGCACGCCATCAACGCCACGCTGTATCCCAAGCTCTCGTATGACACGGTGAAGGACTTCGCGCCGGTCTCGCTGGTGGCCACGGTCCCCAATGTGCTGGTGGTCAATGCCGCCAGCAAGTACAAGTCGGTGCGGGACGTCGTCAACGCCGCCAAGGCGACGCCAGGCGCGCTGAACTTCGACTCGGCGGGTTCCGGCAGCTCAACCCACCTGAGCGGCGAGATGTTCAAGATGCAGGCCGGCATCGACATCGTCCATATCCCGTACAAGGGCACGGGCGAAGCGCTGACCGACGTCATGGCTGGCCGGGGCGACATGATGTTCGCGCCCAGCGTATCGGCCATGCCGTTCGTCAGGCAAGGCAAGCTGCGGGCGCTGGCGGTCACCACGGCCAGGCGCGTCAGCGCGCTGCCGGAGATTCCCACGGTGGCGGAGTCCGGCTTCCCCGGCTACGCGTTCGACTCCTGGTTCGGCGTGCTGGCGCCCGCCGGCACCCCCAAGGAAATCGTCGATGCGCTCAATGCCGAGATCGGCAAGGCATTGGCCGCACCGGACGTGCGCGAGCGCCTGGCCGCCCAGGGCGCGGAGCCAAAGCGCTCGTCGCCGCAGGAGTTTGCTGCCTATATCCAGGCGGAGATCGGCAAGCTGGCGCCGGTGGTCAGGCAATCCGGCGTGCAAGCGGGGCAGTAGCGGCAGCCCGCGGGCGTGCGGCGACGGCGCGGGGCTGGCTTAGAATGGTGGTTTCCAACCCTCCCCGGGCTGCCGCCCCGCCAACTGCCGTCATGCCCGAGCGCAAGCGCCTCACCCTGAAAGACCTGGCTGCCGAGATCGACGTGCATTACTCGACCATCTCGCGAGTGATGAACCCGGCCACGCGGCACCTGGTGGCTGAGGACGTGGCGGCCCGCATCCTGGAGGTTGCCGAGGCGCGCGGCTTCCGCCCCAACCGCATCGCGGCGGGGCTGCGCACCCAGCGTTCGGGACTGGTGGGCGTGGTACTGCCCGATATTTCCAACCCGGTGTTTCCGCCTATCCTGGCCGGAATCGAATCGGTGCTGGCGCAGCAGGGCTACGTGCCGATCGTGGTCAATGCCGGTACCGACAAAAGCCGGCAGCGCTTTGTCATCGACCAGATGATCGGCCGGCAAGTCGAAGGACTGGTGCTTGCCACCGCGGAACGGGACGATCCGATACTCGCCTACTGCCTCAAGCAGCATATCCCCGTGGTCACGGTCAACCGGGGCGACGACACGGGCCGGGTGTCCTGCGTGGTGAGCGACAACCTGCTGGCCATGCGGCAGACGGTCGACCACCTGGTCGGCCTGGGCCACCGCCGCATCGGGCATATTGCCGGACCCGCCACGCTGTCGACCGGCTTCCTGCGTCGCGAGGGCTTCCTTCAGGCGGTCAAGCGCCACCGCCTGCGCCGCGGGGAATGGCAAGTCATGGAAGCCGCCAGCTATTCGCGCGAGGCCGGCCGGCTCGCATGCGAGCAGCTCTTCGCGGCCTTCCCGCAGGTGACCGCCATTGCCGCCGGCAATGACCTGGTGGCGATGGGCTGCTACGACTACCTGCGCGAGCACGGCATGCGTTGCCCCGATGACGTCTCGGTGGTGGGCCACAACGACATGCCTTTCGCCGACGCCCTGACGCCGCCGCTGACCACCGTGCGCATCGCCGTCCATGAAATGGGCGAGGAAGCAGCGCGGCTCCTGCTCAGGAAGATCGACATGCCAGCTTCCGATGCCGTCACCGTGCAACTGACGCCGCAGCTGATCGTGCGGGGTTCCACGGCTGCGCCGCGCGCAATGGAATAGAGTGAATCGCGGCGATGTGGGGTGTCAGGCGCGGGCGCCGTCGGCGCACGCAGTTACCGGGCAACGCCGTACCGGGCAGCGGGCTGGTCACGCGAAAGATTGGGGCCGAGCGCGGCGCGTGCTGCCTCGAACGTGTGCCAGTGGGCCACCTCGGGCAACGACGGCACGGTAATCACCTCGCCCTGGTCCAGCCCTGCCAGGGCCGCGTCGACCAGGTCGTCGCCGCTCATGACCATCGATTGCGGCAGGTTCTCGACCGGCTGGCCGGCGGTGTCCCAGAACTCGGTGCGGGTGGCCCCCGGCAGCACGGCCTGGATGCGCACGCCCTTGCCGGCAAGCTCATGCTGCAGCGACTGGGTAAAGGCCAGCACATACGCCTTGGAGCCGCCGTAGACACCGTTCAGGACCTCGGGCGCGACCGCCACGATCGAGGCGATATTGATGATCGTGCCCTGGCCGCGCGCGACGAAGGCCGGGGCGGCGGCGTAGGTGAGCCGGGTCAGGGCCGTGACGTTGAGCTCGATCATTGCCTGCATGGTGTCGACATCCGAATCCAGCAGCGGTGCAGCGCCGCCGAAGCCGGCGTTGTTGACCAGCGTGGTGATGCTCGCATCGGTGCGCAGGATCTCTTCGATGCGTCGCACTTCGGCGGCCTGGCCAAGGTCAGCGGTCACGATCTCGACCGAGCGGCCGGTATCGTCGGTAATCCGGCGGGCCAGTGCTTCCAGCCGCGCGCGGTTGCGCGCCACCAGGATCAGGTCGTGGCCCCTGCGCGCCAGGCGCTCCGCATAGATGGCGCCGATGCCGGACGAAGCACCGGTGATGAGGGCGGTGCCGGAATGGTTGTGCGTGGTCATGTCAAAGCTCCAGATTCAGTGGGAAGAGGATGTCCGTAGCGGTCGGCCTGGACCGGCCGGCTGCGTGAAACCAAGATTAGGAGCACAATGGCCATGACGCCAATGTCATAGATGCCACCTTTTCTGCCATGAGGAGTCCGAGATGCATCACGTGGCCCTTGCCCTCTATCCCGGCTTCCAGGCACTGAACCTCGCTGTCTCGACGGTGCTGGAGTTCGCCAACCGCTCGCTTGGAGAGCCGCTGTACAAGGTCCACCTGTTGTCCGAGCATGGCGGACCCGTGTTGAGCTCCGGTGGCTTTTCCGTCAATACCGAGCCGTTTGGCAAGCGCCGCTTCGATACCGTGCTGGTGGTGGGAGACAACGACGTGCTGCCCACGCCGCCCGCGCTGGTGAAGTTCCTGCAACGAGCGGCGCGGACGTCGCGGCGCATCGGTGCCACCTGCACCGGTGCCTTCAACCTGGCGGAGGCCGGGGTGCTGGATGGCCGCCGCGCCACCACGCACTGGTATTACGCGGAGCAGTTGCGGCGGCGCTTCCCGAACGTCGGCGTGGAAGAGGACCGCATCTTCATCATCGATGGCCCGGTCTGGACCTCGGCCGGGATGTCGGCCTGCATCGACCTGGCGCTGGCGCTGGTGGAGAAGGACGCGGGCGCTGCGGTTGCGCGCGATGTGGCGAAGTTGCTGGTCGTGTATCACCGGCGCGCCGGCGGGCAGTCACAGTTCTCGGCACTGCTGGACCTGGAACCGCGCTCGGACCGCATTCGTGCCGCGCTGGATTTCGCGCGGCAGAACCTGCAACAGGAACTCTCGGTAGAACAACTGGCGGATGCGGCGCACCTGAGCCCGCGGCAGTTCGCGCGCGCATTCCGTGACGAGACCGGGCAGACCCCCGCCAAGGCAGTGGAGCACCTGCGCGTGGAGGCGGCCAGGCTGATGATGGAAAGCGGCCGCCATGCCATCGATGTGGTGGCGCGGGATACCGGCTTCGGCGATCGCGAGCGCATGCGGCGTGCCTTCCTGCGGGCCTTCGGCCAACCGCCGCAGGCGATCCGGCGCATGGCGCGCGGCGACGAATTGCAGACTGCGTAGGGGCGGCCGTGGCGGTACAGAGGCATGCAAGCTGGCCGGACATCCGACTTGTTACCCCAGGTACCAATTCCTGTTCCGCGCCATGCCTTTATCCCAGGCCGGCGCGCACATAGAGTTGGTCGCATGACCCCCACCTGATTGGAGCCAGCATGTCTGTGCAAGAACGACTCGCAGCGCGCGGCCTGGTGCTGCCGCAGCCCCCGCAGCCCCTCGGCAGCTATACCGCGGTCAGCCAGGCCGGCGACCTGCTGTTCATCTCCGGGCAGTTGCCCTTGCAGGATGGCAAGGTGGTCTGGCAAGGCCAGGTCGGCAAGGACCTGGATGTCGGGCAGGGCAAGCGTGCCGCCGAGCTGGCGGCGCTCAACGTGCTGGCGCAGATCGATGCCTATCTGGGTGGCTTCGAGCGCCTGGACCACATCGTCCGCGTCGACGGGCACATTTCCAGCGCGCCCGGCTGGTACGGGCAGCCGGCGGTCCTCGATGGGGCCTCCGACCTGTTTGGCGAGGTGCTGGCAGAGAAGGCCGGCCACGCGCGAACCATTTCCTCGCACTTCCAGCAGCCGGCGAATGCGGCCGTGATCCTTGTGGTCATCGCCCAGATCCGGTCTGCATAAGCGCAGCGTGAGCCGTTACGCCGAGAATTTCTCGACCAGGAAGTCGACGAAGGCCCGTACCCGGCGCGAGACGTGGCGCGCGGACGGGTATAGCAGCACAAAGGGGCGTGTACTGCCGCCATAGTCCTTCAGCACCTCCACCAGTGTGCCGTCGCGCAGGTCCTGTTCCACCACGAAGCGGTAAGTCTGGAACAGGCCCGCGCCGGCGCGCACCAGCGTGGCCCCGCCCAGGATGTCTTCTGACGCCGCATACGAGCCGGTGGTCACGACATCCGTGTCCTCGCCGTTGACCTGGAACGTCCATGGGATCCGCCGGCCGCTGCTCGGGCGCTCGAACTGGATGCACTCATGCCTGAGCAGGTCTTCCAATGACTGCGGCGTGCCGGCACGCCGCAGATAGCCAGGCGTTGCCACCACCACCAGCTCAGCGTCTTCCAGCTTGCGCGCGATCAGGTTCGAGTCGTCCGGCGCACGCCCGCGCACCGACAGGTCATAGGTGTCATCGGCGAAGTCCACGTTGCGGTTGCTGATGTGCACGTCGATCTCGACTTCCGGGTAGCGCTCGCGGAATGCCGGCAGCACCGGCAGCACGCGATAGTGCGCGTAAGGGGTCGGCAGGCTGATCCGCAGGCGCCCCGCGGGGGCAGCCTGCTGGCCGCTGATCTGCCGCTCCGCGTCCACCAGCTGCGCCAGTGCGCCGCGGCTCTGCTCGAAATACACCCGGCCTTCGTCGGTCAGGCGGATCTGCCGCGTGGTCCGCACGAACAGCCGCACCCCCAGGCGCTCTTCCAGCCTTTGCACAGTGCGGCTGACTGCGGGCGGCGTCACGCCCGCGGCCACTGCCGCCGCGGTGAAGCTGCCCAGTTCCGCGGCCAGGCAGAACAGCTCGATGCTGCCAAGCTGAAGGTCATCGAATTGCCGTTTCATTGCTTTGCTTGCGACCGCAGGCCGCACCGGATCAAGCGATGTATCCATCATATGTGCGCCACCGGCAGAAGTCGATGTCCGGGCCGTGGCCAGCGCCGAAGTGACCGCGAGGCTGCGCGCGCCAGGCGCGCCGGAGGATTCGTCCCGCTCTATTTGTGCTTGCGGCGCAAGACTGTTTGTGCCGCCAGGGTCTTCGAATGCGAAGGGGAAATGCCTAGATTGGAACCCATCGGAGCCGCCGGCCCGATCGGCAAGCAAGCCGATTCCATCTACATCGAGGTTCAAGAAAATGAGCGCAGCACAGAAAGTCGTTGTCATCACGGGCGCATCGCAAGGCATTGGCGCTGAACTGGTCAAGGCGTTCCGGGAACGTGGCCATCGCGTTGTCGCCACGGCGCGCACCATCAAGCCGTCGGACGACCAGGAGATCCTGGCAGTCGCCGGCGATATCGCCGATCCGTCCACGGCGCGCCGCGTCATCGCCGAAGCCGTGGCAAGGTTCGGGCGCATCGACACCCTGGTCAACAACGCCGGCATCTTCATCGCCAAGCCGTTCACCAGCTATACCGACGAGGACTACGCGGCCGCCACCGGCATCAACCTGACGGGCTTCTTCCATATCACGCAGCTGGCCATCGCCGAAATGGAGAAGCACCGCAGCGGCCACGTGGTCAGCATCACCACCAGCCTGGTCGACCATGCGATCAGCGGGGTGCCGTCGGTGCTGGCCTCGCTGACCAAGGGGGGCCTGAACGCCGCGACCAAGTCGCTGGCCATCGAGTACGCCAGGACCGGCATCCGCGCGAATGCTGTCTCGCCCGGCATCATCAAGTCGCCGATGCATCCGCCCGAAACCCATGCGGGGCTGGGCGCCCTGCACCCGCTGGGTCATATGGGCGAGATGCGCGATATCGTCGATGCTGTCCTGTATCTCGACAACGCGCCGTTCGTCACCGGCGAGATCCTGCATGTAGACGGCGGCCAGAGCGCAGGGCATTGAGCGGACACCCCCGCGGCGCGCGCCGGCGCACCGCGGGTGGTTCCCGACGGCGCGATGGGGGAATACCCGTCGCGCCGTATTGCGTTAATCTTTCGGTGCCCGGCGCCGCGCCTGGCGGTTTTCAATCAATCTGCCAAGGTGACGCCGATGGACGCACACACCGACCACATCCTGATCGTCGATGACGACCGCGAAATTCGCGAACTGGTCTCAACCTACCTCACCAAGAACGGCTTGCGCGTTACCGTGGTGCCAGACGGGCGGCATATGCGCTCGTTCCTGGACGTCAACAGCGTCGACCTGATCGTGCTCGATGTGATGATGCCGGGCGACGATGGCCTGGTGCTGTGCCGAGAACTGCGGGTGGGCAAGCACAAGGCCACCCCGGTACTGATGCTGACCGCGCGCAGCGACGAGACCGACCGCATCGTCGGCCTGGAAATGGGCGCAGACGACTATCTTGCCAAGCCTTTCGCCGCACGCGAGCTGCTTGCCCGCATCAAGGCGGTGCTGCGGCGCACCCGGATGCTGCCGCCCAACCTGCAGATCACCGAGGCCGGGCAGCTGCTTGCATTTGGCGACTGGCAGCTGGACACCACGGCGCGCCACCTGATCGACCAGGATGGCGTCATCGTTGCGCTGAGCGGCGCGGAATACCGGCTGCTGCGCGTCTTTGTCGACCATCCGCAGCGCGTGCTTAACCGCGACCAGCTGCTCAGCCTGACGCAGGGCCGCGAAGCGGAAATGTTCGAACGCTCGATCGACCTGCTGGTCAGCCGCTTGCGCCAGCACCTCAGGGACGATGCGCGCGAGCCCCGCTACATCAAGACCGTGCGCAGCGAGGGCTATGTCTTCTCGACGCCCGTTGAGATCCGGGAGGCACGGCAGTGAATCTCCGTGCCTTGCCCTGGCCCCGTACGATGGGCTCGCGGCTGTTCCTGATCCTGCTGGCCGGGCTTATCGTCGCCCATGGCCTGTCGTTCGGCGTACTGTTTGCCGAGCGCTACATCACCGCGCGCCAGGTCATGCTCGGCACCCTGGAGACCGACGTCTCCACCTCGATCGCGATCCTGGACCGCCTGCCCGCGGCGGAGCGCCCGCAGTGGCTGCGACACGTGAACCGCGGCAATTACCAGTACATCCTGGGGCCGGGCCTGCCAGGCGTGCCGGAGATGTCGGCGCAGGCCACGGAAGTTGCCGACCGGATCATGGAAGCGAGCGGCGGCCGCTTCCCGGTCAGGGTCGAGTCCATCCCCGGCCAGGGCAAGCGCATGCAGGCCCACCTGACCCTCAGCGATGGCAGCCCGCTGACCATCGACGTGCATCCGAAACCGACCCCGGTGGCGCAATGGCTGCCTTATGTGCTGCTGATCCAGTTGCTGCTGCTGGTGCTGTGCTGCTGGCTCGCCGTGCGCCTGGCGATCCGCCCGCTGGTGGCGCTGGCCAATGCCGCCGACGCGCTCGACCCGAATGCCAGGACCCAGCCGCTGGGCGAGACCGGGCCCACCGAACTGGTACGCGCCGCGCGCGCATTCAATGCCATGCGCGAGCGCATTGGCCGCTTTGTCGAAGAGCGCGTGCAGATCCTGGCCGCGATCTCGCACGACCTGCAGACGCCGATCACGCGGATGAAGCTGCGCGCCGAAATGACCGAAGACTCTGAAGACAAGCGCAAGCTGGTGGACGACCTCAACGAGATCGAGACGCTGGTGAAGGAGGGGCTGGCCTACGCGCGCGCCACGCATGGCGATGGCGAGACGCCGTCGCGGATCGACATCGGGTCGTTCGTCGAGAGCCTGGTCTACGACTACCAGGACACCGGCAAGGCCGTCACCATCCTGCAGCGTGCCGTCGGCACCCTCGAGACCCGCCCGCACGCCTTGCGCCGCATCCTGACCAACCTGACCGACAACGCGCTCAAGTTCGGCGGCGCGGCGGAGCTGAGCGTGCAGCGTGAGGAAGGCGGCGCGGTGATCATCAGCGTGCTCGACCGCGGGCCCGGCATCCCGGCAGAGCAGCTCGAGTCTGTGCTGCAGCCGTTTGTCCGGCTCGAGGCATCGCGCAACCGGGAGACCGGCGGCACCGGCCTGGGCCTGGCGATTGCCCACCAGCTTGCGCTGGCGATCGGCGGCTCGCTGACGCTGCGCAATCGCGAGGGCGGCGGCCTGGAGGCGCGGCTCAGGGTGGGTTGAGCCGCCGCCCGCCACATTACCAGCCGCCCCCCAGCGCACGGAACGTTGCCACTGCCGCGCGCGCATTGTCGGCGCCCACACGTGCCTGCTGGTCGCGCGCGGCCAGCAGCAGGCGGTCTTCCTCCAGCACTTCGAACAGGCTGACCGCGCCGCCCTTGTAGGCGTCCTCGGCGGCGCCGCGCGAGCGCGCGTGGGCAGCCACTTCCACGGTCAGCTCCTTGCCCTGCAACTCCAGCTGGGTCAGCGTAATGATCGCGTTCTCCACGTCCTCGGTGGCGCGCAGCATGGCCTTGCGATAGGTGGCCAGGGCTTCGGCGTTGGCGCCCTTGGCCTGCGCCACTTCGGCGTCCACCCGGCCGAAGTCGAACAGCCGCCAGCGCAGTCCCGCGATCGCGGCGGGCTGGAAGGCGGACCCGGTGAACAGCTTGCCGGCGGAGAGGCTCTCGAAGCCGAGCAGCGCTGACAGCGACAGCTTCGGGTAGTACTCGGCAGTGGCCACGCCGATGCGGGCACTGGATGCCGCCAGCCGGCGCTCCGCGGCAATCACGTCCGGGCGGCGTTGCAGCAGGTTGGCCGGACCTTGCGCCACGGCGATCTGCGGCACGGCGGTGCGTTCGGTCGGCGTCAGGAGTTCGGCGGCATAGGTGCCTGGATGCGCGCCCATCAGTACATCGAGGCGGTTCAGTTGTGTCTCCAGCTCGATCTGCAGCGGCGGGATGGTCACGCGGGTCTGTGCCAGCTGTGCTTCCGCCTGGGCCCGTTCCCGCTCCGCGCCGATGCCATCAGCCAGGCGCAGCTGAACCAGCTCGAGCAGCTTGGCATTGGTCCGCACCTGCTGTTGCGCGATGGCGATGCGCTGCTGCGCGCCGCGCACGCGGAAATAGGCATCTGCCGCTTCGGCGGCCACCAGCACGCGCACGCCCATGTGCTCGGCTTCCGCGGCCTGGGCCTCCGCGCTGGCGGCCTCGGCACCGCGCCGCAGGCCGCCGGCCACGTCGATCTCCCAGCTTGCCCCCACGCCTGCGCTGTACACCGTCTTGTTGCGGTCAAAGCCCGGCGCGTTCTTGCCGAGGCTGCCCAAGGGTCCTTCCAGCGACTGGCGCCGCCTGGCCACGCTGCCGGACAACGATGCCTGCGGCAGCAGTTCGGCGCCGGCGTGGCTGGCCGCGGCGCGCGCCTGGTCGACCCGCGCAATGGCCGCCGCCAGGTCGAGGTTCTGCTCCAGCGCGCGCTGGATGACGCGCGTCAGCGCGGGATCGTCAAAGGCCAGCCACCAGCTGTCCAGTGACGGCGCCGGCTGCGTGGCCTCGCGGGCGTCCAGCGCCGCTGCGTGCGGATAGGCCGCGGGCATGTCCGAGGCCGGCGTTTGGTACTCGGGGCCGACCGCGCAGGCCACCAGGGTGGCCGCGGCGCTGGCCGCAAGCAGGGTGGGCAGGAGGCGTGCGATACCGGCGCGGGTGCGTCGGAGCGGGGGATGGAATCGACTTTGGGGCATGACGGACACCTTTCAACAGCGACGGATAAAGCACAAGCCAAAAACTAACTTGCATGATGATAGTTACTACTCTAGACTAACTTTCAAATTGATAGCAACCCCATTTTCGGAGGAAGCCCGTCATGCAGAGAAAGCCGCTTGCTAAAACCCCGTGCCCCGTCGCTCGCACGCTGGCCCGCGTCGCCGACAGCTGGAGCGTCCTGATCCTGCGCGAAGCGTTCTACGGTGTGACGCGCTTTGACGAGTTCCAGCACAACCTGGGCATCGCGCCCAACATGCTGACCCGCCGCCTGAACTCGCTGGTGGAGGAGGGCATGCTGGTGCGGCGCCCGTACTGCGACCGCCCGCCGCGCTCGGAGTACGTCCTGACCGAGCGCGGCAACGACTTCCGCCCGGTCTTGCTGGCCATGCTGGCCTGGGGCAACAAGCATCTCGCGCCCGAAGGCGAAAGCGTGCAGCTGGCCAACCGGCTTACCGGCGAGCGTGTCGAGCCGGTACTGGTCGATGCCGCCAGCGGCCGCCCTGTCACCGACCCCGATTTCCACATCGCTCCCGGCCCGGCGGCTACCGACGGCCTGCGGCGACGGCTGAACCGCTCGGCCGAGGCCTGACCCGAACTCTCCCGAACCCTCCACCTATTCCGCCTCGCAGGCGGGGTAAGCCTTGAAAGCAGAAAGGAAGTGCCATGAGCAGTAATACGCTGACTGATCGGGCGGGTACCGAACCCGTTCCCGCTTCGAAATCCAAGGCCAGCCCCAGGCGGCTGCTGGCGACCGGCGCGCTGGTTGTCGCCGGACTGGCCGCGATCGGCTACGGCTACCACTGGTGGACAACGGCTCGCCACCTGCAGAGTACCGATGACGCCTATGTCGGCGGCGATGTCACGGTGATCGGCGCCAAGGTCGGTGGCTACATCGCGGAAGTCACGGTGACGGACAACCAGACGGTCCACGCGGGCGACGTGCTGGTGCGTATCGACGACCGCGACTACCGCGCCGCACTGGCCAAGGCGGAAGGCGCCGTGGCCGCGCAACAGGCACTGCTGGCAAACCTGGATGCCACCGCGCGCCTGCAGGAGGCGGTCATCGCCCAGGCCAGGGCTGGCATCTCGGCTACTATTGCAGACACCGTACGGGCGCGCGACGACCAGGTGCGCTACGCCAGCCTGGTGGCGAAGGCGGCTGTCTCCATCCAGAGCTCGCAGAAGGCTGACTCGGACTACAAGCAGGCCCAGGCCAATGGCGAGAAGGCGCGTGCCTCGCTGCTGGCCGCGCAGCGCCAGCTGGACGTGATCGGCACGCAGAAGCAGCAGGCGCAGGCGTCATTGGCGCAGGCGATTGCCGAGCGCGACATCGCCAAGCTGAACCTTGGCTATACGGAACTGCGCGCGCCCGTGGACGGCACCGTGGGCAACCGGCGCGCCCGCGTCGGCGCCTTTGCCGGTGCCGGCAGTCAGTTGCTGTCCATCGTGCCGGCCAGCGGGCTGTGGGTGGACGCGAACTTCAAGGAAGGGCAACTGGCGCACATGCGCCCCGGCATGCCGGTCGAAATTGAAGCCGATGTGCTGCCGGGGCGGGTCTTCCATGGCCACGTTGCCAGCCTGGCGCCCGCCACCGGTGCGCAGTTCAGCGTGCTGCCGCCGGAGAATGCCACCGGCAACTTCACCAAGATCGTCCAGCGCGTGCCGGTGCGGATCCGCCTGGACGAGCAGGACGCCCGGCTTGGCGTCCTGCGCCCGGGCCTGTCGGTGATCGCCCAGGTCAACACGCAGCCAGGCAAGCAGGTGCAGTGATGACCACGGCCACCCAGACCACCGCTGCGTCCGCCGTGGCGGCGATGCCGGACGAGATGTCCACCGCCGCCAAGGTGTTCGCCTTCAGCACGATGTGCGTGGGCATGTTCATCGCCTTACTGGATATCCAGATCGTATCCGCCTCGTTGCGCGATATCGGCGGCGCGCTCTCGGCCGGCGCCGATGAAACCGTCTGGGTGCAGACCAGCTACCTGATCGCCGAGATCATCGTCATTCCCTTGTCCGGCTGGCTGTCGCGCGTGATGTCGACGCGCTGGCTATTCGCCGCCTCCGCGGCGGGCTTCACGGTGGCCAGCCTGCTGTGCGGGGTGGCGTGGGACATCAACAGCATGATCGTGTTCCGGGCGCTGCAGGGTTTCCTGGGCGGCTCGATGATCCCGATGGTGTTCACCACGGCCTTTGCCTTCTTCGTCGGCCCCCAGCGCGTCATCGCCGCCGCCACGGTGGGCGGGCTGGCCTCGCTGGCGCCGACGCTGGGGCCCACCATCGGCGGCTGGATCACCGATCACTATTCCTGGCACTGGCTGTTCTTCATCAACCTGGTGCCGGGCATCTTCGTCACCATCGCCGTGCCGCTGCTGGTCAAGGTCGACCGGCCCAACTGGTCGCTGGTGCGCGGTGCCGATTACCTGGGCATGGTGCTGATGGCGCTGTTCCTGGGTTGCCTCGAATACACGCTGGAGGAAGGGCCGCGCTGGGACTGGTTCGGCGACGACGTGATCCTGGCCACCGCCTGGATCTCCGGCTTGTCGGGCGTGGCGTTCATCTGGCGCACGCTGACCTATGCCAACCCGCTGGTGGACCTGCGCGCGCTCAAGGACCGCAACTTCGCGCTTGGCTGCTTCTTCTCCTTTGTCACCGGCATCGGCATCTTTGCCACCATCTACCTGACGCCGCTGTTCCTGGGGCGCGTGCGCGGCTTCAGCGCGCTGGATATCGGGCTGGCGGTGTTTTCCACGGGCGTGTTCCAGATGGCGTCGATCCCGCTCTATGCCTTCCTGGCCAACCGGGTCGACCTGCGCTGGCTGATGATGATCGGCCTGGGGCTGTTCGCGGTGTCGATGTGGTACTTCGCCCCCATCACGCACGACTGGGGCGCGGCGCAACTGCTGCTGCCGCAGGCGCTGCGCGGCATGGCCCAGCAGTTCGCGGTGGCGCCCACGGTGACGCTGACCCTGGGCAGCCTGCCGCCGGAGCGGCTCAAGCTTGCGTCCGGGCTGTTCAACCTGATGCGCAACCTGGGCGGAGCCATCGGCATCGCCGCCTGCGCGACCGCGCTCAACAACCGCGGCAACATGCACTTCCTGCGCGAGGCAGAGCACCTGAACATCCGCAATGAAGCCATGGGCAACCTGTTGCAAGGGATCAGCGACCAGTTCGTCGCGGCCGGGCACGATGCCCTCGATGCGCAGACCGCGGCCCTCAGGCAATTGTGGGGGCTGGCCTGGCGCGAGGCGCAGACCCAGACCTTTGGCGACATCTTCCTGCTGATCCTGGTCTGCTTCGCGATCGCCACCGCCATGGTGCCGCTGATGCGCAAGGTTGGAGCGCCGAAGGGTCCGTCGGCAGACGCGCATTGATGAAGGAACGACCATGAATATCAGTCTGTGCAAGCGGTTCCTGTCTGTCGCGCTGATCGCGGGGAGCGTCACGGTGGCGTATGCGGGGGAGCGCCCGCGCGACAACGGTGTGGCGTGCGCTCGTGCAGCGAATGCTAATTGCAATCTTCCAGATAAGGGCTATAGGCCAATGCCGCAAGGCGTGCCGCAGGGAGAGTCCGATTGACTGGTGTGCCAGTCCTCAACCGGGCTGCTTTGTATCTACGTATGTCGCCATCACGGATCCATACACAGCAATACAAATCCCCCTGAAATCCGACACATGCCGCTTGCCATGGCCTCCTAGACTCGTGCTCACATTGATCACGCAAACAGGAGAAGAAGATGTCGAAGACAGTCGATTTACCCCGTCGAGGCTTTCTGGGTGCAGCGGCAGCGACGCTGGCCACCGCGCCGTTCGGGCTGCCGCAGGCCGCCCGCGCGCAAAACGGTGTGTCGAAGGCGCCGGCGCTGCCCTTGACCACGCCGGGCACCCATGCCAGCTTCGCGCCGATCAAGCACGTCAATGCCGGCGTGCTCAATATCGGCTACGCCGAGGCCGGCCCTGCCACAGGGCCGGTCGCGCTGCTGCTGCACGGCTGGCCCTACGATATCCACAGCTTTGTCGACGTGGCACCGCTGCTGGCGGCCCGCGGCTATCGGGTGGTCATTCCCCACTTGCGTGGCTTTGGCTCGACGTCCTTCCTGTCTGCCGACACCATGCGCAACGGCCAGCCCGTGGCAATCGCCGCCGACATGATCGCGCTGATGGACGCGCTGAATATCCGCAACGCCGTCGTGGCCGGTTTTGACTGGGGCGCGCGCACCGCCGACATCATGGCGGCGATCTGGCCGGACCGCTGCAGGGGGCTGGTCTCGGTCAGCGGCTACCTGATCGGCAGCCAGGCAGCCGGCAAGCAGCCGCTACCGCCTGAGGCCGAGCTCCAGTGGTGGTACCAGTTCTATTTCTCCACCGATCGGGGCCGCGCCGGCTACCAGAAGTACACGCACCAGTTCGCCAGGCTGATCTGGAAACTGGCATCGCCGCAATGGCAGTTCGATGATGCGACGTTCAACCGCAGCGCCGCCGCCTTCGACAATCCCGACCACGTGGAAATCACCATCCACAACTATCGCTGGCGGCAGGGGTTGGCCAGCGGCGAGGCCAGGTTCGACGACTTCGAGAAGCGGCTCGCTACGGCGCCAGCCATCGGCGTGCCCACCATCACCATGGAAGGCGATGCCAACGGCGCGCCGCACCCCGAGCCCAGCGCCTATGCCAGCAAGTTCACGGGCCGCTACGAGCACCGGGACCTGACCGGGGGGATCGGCCACAACCCGCCGCAGGAAGCGCCCACAGCGTTTGCGCAGGCGGTGCTCGACGTTGACAGGCGCTGACGAAAGCGGGGGCGCAATGCGCAGATTGCTGATACTGGCTGCCATGACGCTGTCGGCGCTGGCATCGGAGCTGGGCGGCGCAGGCCATCGGTGCGCATGGTCGGGCATGCCCCGGACCATGCGCCCGGAGAAGCGGGCACGAAACAGGGGCGGCTCGGGCGCTGAGGGCTACACCGGCGCATGATAATATTCGCATGCGAACGAAAATCCCCCCCTTTATGGCGCACCAGACATGGAACATCGCCTCGTCTACCTGTTGAACGTGGGCCAGCGGCGCCTGCAGCGCTGGTCACAAACGCGCACTGCCGCGGGTGGCGTGACACCAGCCCAGGCCGGACTGCTTTTCTTCCTGGGCAGCAACGATGGCGCGCTGACGAGCGAGGCTGCCGCGGCGCTGGACCTGGGCGCGCCCGGGATGAGCGGCCTGGCCGACCGGACCGAAAGGGCCGGCCTGATCGAGCGCCGGCCGGACGAGAACGATGGCCGTGCCTCGCGCCTGTGGCTGACGGAGGCAGGGCGCCTGGCGCGCCAGCGTTCCAAGGCGAGCATGAAGGCATTGAATGCCAGGCTGACCGAAGGTTTCACCGCCGCCGAGATCGACGTGGTGGCGCGCTGGCTGACCAGCCTGCAGACAAAGTTTCCGGCCGCGGACGAGGGCGAGGTGTAGCCTGGCAGCGGCCGGAAAGCGAGGCAGTCGACTTACTGCCCGGCAACCCTGGTGAAGTCAGGTTTGCGTTTTTCGGCGAAGGCGGAGAATGCTTCCCGGGCTTCCGCACTGGCCAGCCGCTCCTCGAACCTGGCGCTTTCGCTGTTCATCTGCGAAACCAGTTTTTCCGCATCGCGCATGAGCTGTTTCATTGCGCTCAGGGAGCCCGCCGGCCTGGCGGCAATCTTCTCGGCCATCCGGCGCGCATCCGTGCGCAGCTGGTCATTGGCGCAAATCTTGTTCGCAATGCCCCATGCCACGGCGGTTTGCGCATCAAGCGGCTCGCCCAGCGCGAACATCTCGAAGGCCCTGGCGTGTCCGATCCGCAGCGGGAGCAGGTAACTCGACGCCGCTTCGGGAACCAGGGCGAGATTGACGAAAGGCGTGATCAGTTGCGCATCCTGGCCGAGTACGACGTAATCACAATGCAGCAGCATGGTGGTCCCGACGCCGACGGCCTTGCCATTGACCGCGGCGACAATCGGTACGGTCGAATTGGCAAGGGCGCGCAGGAAGCGATGCACGTGACGTTCGCTGGGGCCATTTCCCGAGGCGATCGCCGCGAATTCGCCGAGATCATTGCCGGCGGTAAAGCTGTCTCCGTCCCCCTGCAACAGCAATACCCGGATAAGCCGGTCCTGCTGTGCCTGCTCGATAGTGTCGGCAAGCGCGCCGTACATCTCGTTCGTCAAGGCGTTCTTCTTGTCCGTCCGGGCAAGCGTAAGGGTCAGCACGCCGCCGGTGAGGTCAACGCGGATTTCCGGGGTCATTGGTCGGTCTCCAGGTGAGAGTTGCACGCCTGCCGTGCAGGCTTCGCGATTAAGTTCGCATACGAAGTATATAGATGGTTCGCGTGCGAAGTAAACGATGGAGGCCGGGCAGCGTGCGGAATCAGCACCTGGGCCAGCGTCCTCCACACAGACGGTGCGGGCAGACGCGTGCTTGCGGTGCTGATAGGCGCGGAATACAGCACAAGCGGAAAGCGAACTTGCATGATGATAGTGACTGCTCTAGACTGACTTTCAAATCGATAGCAAGTAGGTTTTTCGAGGGAGCCAATCATGCAGAGGAAGCCACTTGGTGAAACGCCGTGTCCGATCGCACGCACCGCGGCCCGCGTTGCCGACAGCTGGAGCGTATTGATCCTGCGCGAAGCCTTTTACGGCGTGACCCGGTTCGACGAGTTCCAGCAAAACCTGGATATCGCACCCAATATGCTCACCCGTCGCCTGAACTCGCTTGTCGAAGAAGGCATGCTGGAGCGTCGCCAGTACTGTGACCGCCCGCCCCGCTCCGAGTACATCCTGACCGAGCGCGGGCGCGATTTCCGCCAGGTGCTGCTGGCGATGCTGGCCTGGGGCAACAAGCATCTCGCGCCTGAAGGCGAAAGCGTGCAGTTGGCCAACCGGCGCACCGGCGTGCGCGTGGAGCCTGTGCTGGTCGACGCCGCCAACGGGCGCCCGGTCACCGATGCCGACTATCACCTTGCGCCCGGCCCGGCTGCCAGCGACCGCGTGCGCCAGCGGCTGACCCGCTCGGCCGAAGCCTGAGACGGATTTCCCGCATGGCCAATTCTTGTTGCAACTTTCAAGGCCCGGCCACCGGGCGCATACCGCATGGCGCCTCAACTGTAGTGCGTGCGGCCGATTGATACCGGGTGTTTGGCAGGGAGAATGCGATGCATGCAAGAGATGTCGTGCTGTGCCAGCCGGTGCGGACCGCTATCGGCGCCTATAACGGCTCATTGAAAGGCGTTCCGGCGGCTGATCTCGGCGCCGCGGCGATACGGGCAACCGTGGCGCGGGCGGGAATCGATCCAGGCGAGGTCGGCAGCGTGGTGTTCGGAAACGTGATCCAGGCCGGCAACCGCATGAACCCGGCCCGGCAGGCTGCCATCGGGGCAGGGCTGCCGGTTTCGGTTCCGGCGATGACCGTCAACCGTGTCTGCGGCTCGGGAGCGCAGGCGATCGCCACGGCCGCCGACGAGGTGCGGCTCGGTTATGTCGACATCGCTGTCGCCGGCGGCATGGAGAACATGGACCGTGCGCCATATCTGATGCCGTCCGGCCGCTGGGGGCAGCGCATGGGCGATTCCGTCCTGTACGACAGCATGCTGCACGACGGCCTGTTCGACGCCTTCTCCGGTGAGCACTCCGGATGGCATACCGAGGACCTTGTCGCCCGCTACGCCCTGACCCGCGAGGCCCAGGATCGCTGGGCCGAGCGTTCGCAGCGGAATTTCGCGCTGGCGCAGGCGAACGGGCGATTCACCGGCCAGATTGCCGGGGTGGCGACCAAAGGGAAGGGCGGTACGGCCATGTTCGACGTGGATGAAGCCAACCGCCCTGATACCAGCCTCGATACGCTCGGCCGGCTCAAGCCGGCTTTTCGACCGGACGGCACGATTACCGCCGGCAATGCGCCCGGGCTCAACAGCGGCGCAGCGGCCATGATCGTGGCCGAACGTTCGGTGGCTGAAGCCAGGGGGCTGGAGCCGATGGGACGATTGGCCGCTTATGGTGTCGGGGCCGTTGAGCCCGGCATGTTCGGGCTGGGTCCGGTCCCGGCGGTGCGGCAGGCGCTGCAACGCGCCGGCTGGGAGCTGGGCGACATTGAACGCATCGAGATCAATGAAGCATTTGCCGCGGTGCCGCTGGCCGTCGCGGCCGAGCTCGGATTGCCGCACGACATCATCAACGTCGACGGTGGCGCCATTGCCCACGGCCATCCGATCGGTGCGACCGGCGCCGTGCTGACGACGCGGCTGCTGCATGCCATGCGGGCCGACGGCATACGGCGCGGCATCGTCACGCTGTGCATCGGCGGCGGACAAGGGATTGCGCTGGCGCTCGAGGCGCTGGCCTGATCCGTCTGTTCTCGTGACGGGCGTGCATGGATCGGAAAGATCAGCGCAAACTATCTGGAGAAGAAATGAGCATTCAATACATTGAGGACCTCGCGCCGGGCCAGAAATACGGTTCGGGGCGGCTGACCGTCGAGCCAGAACGGATCAAGGCCTTTGCTGCCGAGTTCGACCCGCAGCCTTTCCACCTCGATGAAGCCGCTGCACGCGACACCCTATTTCGTGGACTGGCGGCGAGCGGTTGGCATACCGCCGCGCTGACGATGCGCCTGCTGGTCGACGGCGAATTCCGGCCCGCAGGCGGCATTGTCGGCGCGGGCTTCGAGGAACTGCGCTGGCCAAAACCGGTACGCCCCGGCGATGAACTGCATATCGAGAGCGAGATACTGGAAGTGCGGATTTCGAAATCGCGCCCCGACCAGGGCATCGTGAAGGTGCGTACCACAACCTTCAACCAGGCCGGCGAGCCAGTGCAGGTTTTCACCGGCAACCTGATCGTCCGGCGGCGCCCCGCAGCCGCCGCGCAGGCAGATGCGTCATGAAGATTCTTGTACTCGGTGCGGAGGGGGGCATGGGCGGGATGCCAGTTTGCGCCGCGGCGATCGGGCATAGCCGCGGCGCAGGCGGGTGACCGCATTGCCCGGCCAGCTTGAGGCTCTTGGCAATGCGGGTCAGCTTGGCGTGTTCGTTGCTCAGGAAGGCTTGCGCCTGGGCCATTGTCATCGGCTCGATCGCGCGCTGGAGATTGACGGCGCGCCGGATACGGCTTTCCGGGCTGACCCGCCCACGCATTCATGGCCTCCACCACCCGTGCCGTCATGGCATCCGGTGTCTGTCGGATCAAGTGGCGGCCGTGGGCGTGTTCACGCCGCTGTCGTTCAAATCCGCGGGCGTCATCTCGTTCGCATCGGCAGGCATCCTGATTTGGTACCAGATGGCATACATCGCTGGCAGGAACACCAGCGTCAGCACCGTGCCGGCAAAGGTGCCGCCGATCAGCGTGTAAGCCAGCGTCCCCCAGAACACTGAATGCGTCAACGGTATAAAGGCCAGGATAGCCGCCAGCGCGGTCAGGATCACTGGCCGGGCACGTTGTACCGTGGCTTCGACGACAGCGTCGAACGGCGCCAGTCCCGCGCGCTTGTTCTGGTGGATCTGCCCGATCAGAATCAGCGTGTTGCGCATCAGGATACCGGACAGTGCGATCAAACCGACCAGGGCGTTGATGCCGAATGGCTGCCGGAACAGCAGCAAGGTCGGGACTACGCCGATCAGTCCCAGCGGGCTGGTGGCGAGCACCATGACCATGGCCGAGATCGATCGCACTTGCAGGATGATGATCAGCAAGGTCAACGCAAGCATGATCGGGAACAGTGGCAGCAAGGCCTTGGTGGCCTTGTCGGATTCCTCGGTGGCGCCGGCCTGCTCGATCCGGTAGCCGGCCGGCAGCCTGGCGATGACCGGTTGCAGTTGCTGCAGGACGGCCGCGGACACGTCGGGTGGCTGCAGCCCCTCGGCGATGTCGCCGCGCACCGTAATGGCAGGCGTTCGGTCGCGCCGGCGCAGGATCGGGTCTTCCATGCGCACATCGACGGTGCCTACCTGCGAGAGCGGAATGCGCTGTCCTGCCGCACCGGTCAACGTGAAGCCGGAGATCTTCTCCGGGTCCAGGCGTATGTCTCCCGCGGCGCGTGCCAGGACCTGCACCGAGCGAATGTCCTCGCGGACTTCGGTGACCGGCAGGCCGTTGAGGAGAAGCTGCAATTGCTGGGCGACGCCGCTGGAAGTCAGGCCGACGGCCTGCAGCCGATCCTGCTGGAGCGTAAAGTGCAAGGCGGGCGCGCGCGGTCCCCAGTCGGTATTGACGGTTCTCATCAGTGGGCTGGTGTCCATCACCCGGCGCACGTCCGCCGCAATGGCACGCAGCTTGTCCGGGTCCGGCCCGGCGACGCGGAATGCCACGGGGAAGGGCGAGTATGGGCCGAATACCAGTTGGTTGACGCGCACCCTGGCCTCTGGCGCGAGTCCGGCGGCGACCGCCTGGCGCAGCCTGAGCTTCAGCGCCTCGCGTTCGTCCTGGTTCTCAGTCCGCACCACGATCTTTGCAAAGGAGGGATCCGGCAGCTCGGGGGACATGGCGAGATAAAACCGGGGCGCACCCTGACCGATGTAGGCCGTCACGATCTTCGCCTCTGCCTGCCTGGCGAGCCACGCTTCCACCTTGGACGTTGCCGCGCTGGTCTGGGCGATGGACGTGCCATAAGGCATCTGGACTTCGACCAGCACCTCGGGCCGGTCGGAAGTCGGGAAGAATTGCTTTTTCACCAAGCCCATGCCCAGCACGGACACCACAAAGCTGCCCACCACGACGGCGGCCACGATCCATTTGCGCTGGATGACGCGCCCTAGCAGACGTCGGAAGCGGTTGTAGTTCAAGGTGCCATAGATGGCATCGTGGCCGCCTTCGGCCTTGCCGATCTCAGGCAGCAGCTTGACGCCCAGGTAAGGCGTGAAGGCGACGGCGACGATCCAGGACACGACCAGTGCAATGCCCACGATCCAGAACATGTTGCTGGTGTATTCGCCGGCGGTGGAACGCGCAAAACCGTTGGGCATGAAGCCCACCGCCGTCACCAGGGTGCCGGACAGCATCGGCGCGGCAGTGTGACTCCAGGCATAGGCGGAGGCGGCAACGCGGCCGTAGCCTTCCTCCATCTTGACCACCATCATCTCGATCGCGATGATGGCGTCGTCCACCAGCAGGCCCAGCGCAAGGATCAGCGCGCCCAGGGTAATGCGGTCAAAGTTCTTGCCAGTGGCCGCCATGACGACGAACACTGCGGCCAGCGTCAGCGGCACAGCCGCTGCAACGACGATACCGACGCGCCAGCCCATGCTCAGGAAACACACCGCCAGCACCACGAGCAGGGCGACAAAGAACTTGACCATGAACTCATCGACCGATGCGCTGATGTTGACGGACTGGTCGGTCACTTTGGTCAGGCTCATGCCCAGCGGCAACGCTTCATTGATTGCTGACACTTCCGCATCCAGCGCCTTGCCCAGGTCCAGGCCGTTCCAGCCGTCGCGCATCACGATGCCCAGCAGCAGTGCGGGTTCGCCGTTGTTGCGGATCAGGAAGGTCGCCGGATCCTCATAGCCGCGTTCAACCGTGGCGACATCCGAAAGCTTGAGGGTCCGGCCCTGCGCCACCACTGGCGTGTCCCGGATCTTCTGCAGTTTGTCGAAGGCGCCGTCGAGGCGAATGAAAACCCGGGGACCCGAGGTGTCGATCGAGCCGGCCGGCGTGAGGGCGTTCTGGCTGTTCAGCGCGGTGAAGATGTCCTGCGGCGAGATACCCAACGTGGCCAGGCGATCATGGGAAAAGGAAACGAAAATGCGTTCGGACTGTTCCCCGATGATGTTCACTTTCTTCACGCCCGCTACGTGCAGAAGTCTCTGCCGCAGTGTTTCGGCGTCGCGTACCAGCACCCGATGTGGCTCGCCTTTTGCCTTCAACGCAAACAGGGCGAAGGTTACGTCCGAATACTCGTCATTGACGATCGGGCCGATGACGCCGGCAGGCAAGCTGCCCGACTCGTCCAGAATCTTCTTGCGCGCCTGATAGAACTCCTCCTGGACCTCCGACGGCGGTGTGCTGTCGAGCAGGGTCACTGTGGTGAACGCCAGGCCAGGCCGCGTGTAGGTTTCCGTGCGGTCATACCAGCGCAGTTCCTGCATGCGCTTTTCCAGTCTTTCCGCCACCTGGTCCTGCATCTCCTGCGCCGTCGCTCCCGGCCAGGCCGTGATGACCGTCATGGTTTTCACCGTGAAGGCGGGATCTTCCGCCCGGCCCAGCTGGAAGAAGGCGATAACGCCGGCCAGCGACACCAGGACGATCAGGAACAGCGTGACAGATCGTTCACGGACAGCGAGTGCCGAAAGGTTGAACCCACTCATTGCTGCACTCCACGAGCAGGAATCGGACTGGCTCCGGTTCCGCTTGCCGCGATGCGAACCTGCTCGCCGTCGCGCAGAAGATGGGCGCCGAGGGCAACGATCCGGTCCCCGACCCTGAGTTCACCTGCGACACGCGCGGCGTCGTCATCCAAACCGCGGACCTTCACCGGGCGCCAGGTGACGCGATTGGATCTCTCGTCCAGCACCCACACGCCAGGGCCTTTGCCCGGGTCGAAGAGGGCACCGATCGGCACCTGCAGGTCGACTTGCTTCGACGGGCGGATTTCCGGAATCCGGAGGGTAACGGTCGCGCCGAGCGGGGCCTCGGCCAGCGTGCCTTCGAGCACGTACCGTGCTTCGTAGGTGCGGGTCAGCCGGTCCGCCGAGTCGGAAAGCTGCCGGAGTTTCGCCGGCACGGTCAATGTGTCATTGCCGTATAGCGTCGCCTGGCTTACGGAGCCCACGGGGGGCCGGAGCGTTTCCGGCAGGTGAACGATGGCTTCGCGGCGGCCGGCATGCGCCACGCGTACCACGACCTGGCCGGCGTTGACGACTTGGCCGGCATCGGCCAGCGTCTCCACGACTACGCCGTCGGCGTCGGCGAGCAAAACCGCGTAGCCAGTTGCATTGCGCGCCACATCGGCCTGGGCTTCCGCTGCGTTGAGCTGTGCCCTGGCCGACTCCGCCGCGGCCTTGATCTGGTCATAGGACGAGGCCGATACGGCGCCGGACCCGACCAGGTCGCGATACCGGGCCTCATCCTCCGCGGTTTGCCTGGCCCGCGCCCGCGCGGCGACGACGGCCTCCTGCTGGGCGTGCGCCGCCAGCTTGAGGTCGTTCGGGTCGATGCGCATGAGCGGCTGGCCGCGCTTGACGGTCTGGCCGGTATCGACCAGCCGCTCCAGCACTTTGCCAGAGACACGAAAGCCCAGATCGCCCTGGACCCGGGCGGCAACGGTCCCCGTGAATGAACGTGTCGTGGCGGCCGGGTCCTGAACGGTCCCGATTCTGACCAGCGGCGGCTGGCTGCGCGGATCGGGAGGCGCCGTATCGCCGCAAGCGGCTAATACAAGCGGCAACACGCACGCGGCGGCGGATGAGGCAAAGCGGCGCTGAAGCATAAGGTCCTCTCAAGCGAGACTGGACCTGAATTATTGTTCTTGTGACCAATTTAGTCAATGGTCACAAGCAAATCCGCTAGCGATGTGCACCACCTTAAGGAGCAAGGCTGCGCAGTATCAGGCTGGAAAGCTGGACGTGGGCCTCCGCAGCGAGATCGAGGTTGTGCTGTAGCAGCAGCGGATCGATGTAAGGGCGCATGACGAGATAGATGCCCTTGGCGGTCTCATCCAGTGGCGTCTTGCGCTCAAACTCCCCGGACTTGCGTCCTTCCAGAACAATCCGCATTACCACTTGCTTGATGTGGTCCTCATAGGTCAGAACAGGCTGCCACCGCTCCTGGGCTGCCGCCGAAGCAATGGCGTAGAGTTTGCGGTCCTGGAAGAAAAGACGGGCGCTGGCCTCCATCAGGGCCTTGAACAGGCGCCGCAAACGTTCCGACGCGGTCGGGACGTCTGCAATCGCCGCATCAACCTCGGCCGTGATGGCGCACAGGCAGTTCGCGCAGATCACTTCTCCGATCGCCTGCTTGGAATCGAAGAACTTGTAGATGTAAGCCTTGGAAAAGCCGATCGCCTTGGCCAGGTCGGAAACTGTCGTCTTCTCATAGCCATACAGGCTGAAGTGCTCGGTCGCCGCCGCCACGATCTGGGAGCGGACATTGTGGTCGACAGGGCCTCGGGACGGCAGGGCGGTGGGTGTGGTTTCGGTCATGCAGCGAGCTTAGCGCTCCAGATGGCTGTTGACAACCAGTGACCATTTTATAATATAGTCACACATTCCTGTTCGCCCTGGCTTCCGTGAACCCCATGCTTACCCATCGCTTTCTTGCCCTGCTGTTGAGTGTCGGCGTATTGACGGGTTGCGCCGTCGGCCCCGACTACAGACAACCGGGCGCCCCGCTCCCCGACCGCTACCTGGGCCAGTCCGGCGTTGAACAAAGGCATGCGTCATCCGCTGCCGAGCTCGTCACGTGGTGGGAAGGATTTGGCGATCCGCTGCTGACCCGGCTGGTGTCATTGGCATTGGATCAGAACCTGGACCTGGCGCAAGCGTCGGCGCGCGTCACCCAGGCACGCGCGGGGCTCGGCGTGGCCAATGCGGCCTTGCTTCCTTCGGGCAGCGCCAGTGCGCAGGCGGCCAGAAACTATCAGTCGATCGAGACGCCCCTCGGGAAGCTGCTCGATGCAACGCCCGGCTTTGACAGATATGGCAACAGCTACGAGGCAAATCTCGGCGCAGCCTGGGAACTGGATGTATTCGGTGGACTGCGCCGTGGGCGGGAAGCCGCCCTGGCGGAGTACCAGGCATCGACTGCGGGCGCGACCGCGACGCGTCTCGCTGTGGCCGCCCAAACTGCGGATTTCTATATCACCGTGCGCGGACTGCAGTCCCGCATTGCCATCGCCAGGCAGCAAGTGGAGACCCAGCAGAAGCTGCTTTCGACGGTGAGCCTGCTTTACAGCAAAGGGCTTGCAGCCGAACTGGAGGTACGACAGGCCGAAGGCGCGCTCGCTCAGGTCCGCGCGACCGTCCCGGTGCTGGAGACAGGCCTCGATGCAGCGTTGAATGCGCTGGACGTAATGCTTGGTGTTCCGCCCGGCACGTATCGCGCCGAACTGGCCGGCCCTGAAGCGATTCCCGCCGCACCGCAGCTCGCCGGAACGGGCTCGCCGGCGGATCTGCTGCGACGCAGGCCCGATCTCATCGTCGCGGAGCGCCGGCTGGCGGCGGCGAACGCACGAATCGGTGTAGCCATTGCGGAGTACTACCCAAAATTCTCGCTCAGTGCCCTGTTGGGCAGCGCCACAACCGTAGCCAGCGGGAACCTCTTTTCCGCGGGCGCAAGCCAGGCAGCAGGCGTGCTGGGCCTGCGCTGGCGTCTGTTTGATTTCGGCCGCATCAATGCACAGATCGAACTGGCCCGAGGGCAGGAGGCAGAAGCGCTGGCGGCATACCGTCAGGCTGTGCTGCGCGCGACCGAGGATGTCGAAAATGCCTTCTCCGCGCTGATCAAGCGTGAAGATCAGGCAGGCACGCTGGCACAAGGCGAGACCTCGCTGACGCAGGCGCGCAATGCCTCATTTGCCGCCTACCAGAAAGGCGTGGTCCGCTTGATTGAGGTCTTGCATGCTGACGAGAGTCTTCTGCGGACGTCCGACGCCAGAGCGCAGGCACAGACAGAATCAGCGCGGGCCGCCGTGGCGGCGTTCAAGGCGCTCGGCGGGGGGTGGGAACCGGCAGCTGCCTTATAGGGCAATACCGCTCTAGTTGCCGGCTTTCTGGTAGTCGCGCACTGGCGTCAGAAACTCCAGCGTGCGTGGTGCTTTCAGCAAATCGGCCAGCACCGCCTCATATTCGCGCCGGTAGGACGCTTTCAGGTGGTGGTCCCTGAAATGCTGCGCGCTGCAGGCCCAGTTCTCATAGAGAACAAGCGTGTCAGGATCTTCGAGCGAGCGGTGCAGATACGTGTTGATAAAGTCCGGCTCCTTCGACATCTGGTTGAGGACATCAAGGAGTTTTGACTCGAGCTCGGCGCGCCGCTCGGGCTTGCCCGGCAGATGGACGATAAAGGCAATGGATTGGTTCATGGTACTGCTCCAGGCAGGATGGGCCACCTCATGCGCGGACCGCGCTCACGCCGCGGCCCGCAAAGGCATTGACTTACAGTTGGCTCATGCCACCGTCGGCGATGATTTCGGTACCAACGATGAAGGCCGATTCCGGCGCCGACAGATGCAGCACCGTCGACGCAATCTCGGCCGGCTGGCCGAAGCGGCCCAGCGGGATCTGGCTCTGGATCTGCGCGGCGGTGGCCGACAGGGTGTCGGCTTCCAGGCCCAGCTTGCCATACAGCGGCGTCGTCACCGGCCCGGGGCTGACCACATTTACCCGGATGCCCGAGCTGACCAGCTCACCCGACAGGGTCCTGGCCAGCGAGATCAGTGCTGCCTTGCTGGCGGCATACACGGAAGACATCGGCATGCCGATGCGCGCATTGATCGAGCCGTTCAGCACGATCGACGTGCCCGGGTTCAGCAGCGGCAGCAGCGCCTGGATCTGGAAGTACGCGCCCTTCACGTTGGCGTTGAAGGTGGCGTCCCACAGTGCCTCGTCCACATCGGCAACGGCGGCAAACCTCGCAATGCCGGCGTTGATGAAGACGGCGTCCAGGCGGATGCCGGCGTCGGTCAGCTGGCGAGCCAGGTCACGCGCGGCCTGCACGGTGCCGGTTTCGTTGCGGATGGCGATGGCCTCGTTGCCGAGCGTGGCGCGGGCGACTTCCAGTGCCGCTGCGTCGCGGCCGGTGATGACCACGCGGGCCCCTTCCTGGGCGAATGCCTGGGCAGCCGCCAGGCCGATTCCGCTGTTGCCGCCAGTGACCAGAACGGTCTTGCCTTCGAAGCGATTCATGATGTCCTCCGGTTGGGAAAGTTGAACTTGAACAATCGCGTGACTGCAGTATGGGCGCTGGCCTCCGGTTTGCCATACGATCGATCCGACGAACACGTTCGAAGGAGTCGCACATGTTGTCGGAAGACGAACTGGCCCTGCTGGAGGCCATCCGCGAGGCCGGCAGCCTGTCGCGCGCGGCGGCCAGGCTGGGCAAGGCGCCGTCCACGGTGTCGCACGCCGCGCGGCAGCTGGAGCAGCGCTTCGACGCACTCCTGTTCGACCGCCGCCGCTACCGCCTGCAGCTGACGCGTGCCGGCGAATTGCTCACAGAAGAAGCCGCCCGGCTCGCGCAGGATGTCGCGCGCGTCACACAACGCGTGCGGCAGGTCGCCAACGGCTGGGAAGACCGGTTGTGGATCGTGACCGACGAGCTGATGGAATTCGAGACCCTGATGCCCGTCATGCATGCGTTCGACGCGCAGGAATCCGGCGTGGCGCTGCGCGTCACGCACGAAGTGCTGGCCGGCACCTGGGAAGCGCTGCGGGACGGCCGCGCCGACCTGGTCATCGGTGCCACCAACGAGCCGCCCGCCATCCCTAACCTGGGGTGGTTCGAGCTGGGCGTGATCGAATGGGTGTTTGCGGTTTCGCCCCGGCATCCGCTGGCGGCCGCCCGCCAACCATTGACGCGTGAGGAGATCGCCCGCCATCGTGCCGTGGTGGTGGCAGATTCATCACGCCTCACGGGCGGCCGTGCTTACGGCATGGTGGGCGGACAGCGCCTGCTGGCCGTGCCGAGCATGCGAGCCAAGACCCTGGCGCAGCGCGATGGCCTGGGGATCGGCTGGCTGCCCAGGCACCGGGTCGGCTCGCTGCTGCAGCGCGGCGAACTGATAGAGAAGCGCACCGCCGACCCGCGCGAGCCCAACCTGCTCTACGTGGGCTGGCGCGGCGATCACGAAGGCCGCGCGCTGCAATGGTGGCTGGAGCAGTTGCGACGGCCCCGGCTGGCCAGGATGCTGGTGCGGGGCGTCGACGCCTACGCGTAGCTGGCAGGGCAGCGTCCTACCATCTAAAGTAGCTTGTGGCTTTGCGGTACCAGGCAAGGAGAATCGTGATGGCCCAAGGATTCGACGCGATCATCATCGGCACCGGGCAAGCCGGCCCCGCACTCGCTGCGCGGCTGGCCGGCGCGGGTATGAAAACGGCCGTCATCGAGCGCGCGCGTTTTGGCGGCACCTGCGTGAACACCGGCTGCATTCCCACCAAGACCCTCATCGCAAGCGCGTACGCAGCGCAACTGGCGCGGCGGGCTGCCGAGTACGGCGTGACCATCGGCGGGCCGGTCGCGGTCGACATGAAGCAGGTGAAGGCACGCAAGGACGAGATCTCCGGCCGTTCCAGCAACGGTGTGGAACAGTGGATGCGCGGGCTGGAGAATGGCACGGTCTATCAGGGGCACGCTCGCTTCGAAAGCGCGCGCAGTGTGCGGGTCAACGGCGAACTGCTGGAAGCCGACCGGATTTTCGTGAACGTCGGCGGCCGGGCCCTGGTTCCGCCCATGCACGGGCTGGACCAGGTACCGTACCTGACCAACTCGAGCATGATGGAGGTGGATTTCCTGCCGGAGCACCTGATCATCGTCGGCGGCAGCTACATTGGCCTCGAGTTTGGCCAGATGTACCGCCGTTTTGGGGCCAGGGTGACCGTTGTTGAAAAAGGCCCGCGCCTGATCCAGCGCGAAGACGAGGATGTGTCGCAGGCAGTGCGGGAGATCCTGGAACGCGAGGGGATCGAAATCCGGCTCAATGCCAATTGCCTGAGCGCGCGCAGGGAAGGCGATCACATTGCGGTCGGGCTGGATTGTTCGGACGGGGCGCGCGACGTCCACGGCTCGCACCTGCTGCTGGCGGTGGGGCGCGTGCCCAACACCGAGGACCTGGGGCTGGACCAGGCCGGGGTCGAGACCGACGCTCGCGGCTATATCCAGGTAGACGAACAGCTGCGCACCAACGTCCCTGGCATCTGGGCGCTTGGCGATTGCAATGGCCGCGGTGCCTTCACGCATACGTCATACAACGACTATGAGATCGTCGCTGCCAATCTCCTCGACAACGATCCCCGCAGGCTGACGGACCGCATTGCGGCCTATGCCATGTTCATCGACCCTCCGCTCGGCCGCGCCGGCATGACGGAAGCAGAAGCCCGGCAATCCGGACGCAGGCTGCTGGTCGGCTCTCGCCCCATGAGCCGCGTCGGGCGAGCCGTGGAGAAGGGCGAGAGCCAGGGCTTCATGAAGGTCGTGGTCGACGCCGATACCCGCATGATCCTGGGCGCCGCGATCCTCGGCTTGACCGGCGATGAGGTGATTCACTCACTGCTCGACATCATGTATGCCAAGGCTCCCTATACCACCATCAGCCGCGCGATGCACATCCATCCGACGGTGTCGGAACTGGTACCGACGCTGCTGCAGGAGCTGCGGCCACTGGCCTAGGTGCCGCCTCCTTCAGAGCAGTTTGCATGCCTCATCGAATTCCAGGCGGGGGCTGCGTGGGAACAGCTTGGCAGGGTCGCCATAGCCAAGATTGCACAGGAAGTTCGATTTCACGTGGCTGTCCGGGAAATATTCGAGCTGGAAGGCATTGTCCTTAGGGTCCGCGGGAAAGAATTCGTGATCGACCTTGGCATTGTCGAAGCCGGACATCGGCCCGCAGTCGAGCCCCAGCGAGCGGGCGGCGATGATGAAGTACGCGCCCTGCAGGGAACTGTTTCGCCTCGCGGTAGTCAGCGCGAGCTCGGGGGTTTCGGCGAACCACGAGCGTGCGTCCGCATGCGGAAACAGCTTGGGCAGAAGTTCGTAGAACTTGATGTCATAGGCGATGATGGCTGTGACCGGCGCGGCCATGGTTTTCTCTACATTGCCCGGCGCCAGCGCGGGCAACAGGCGCTGCTTGGCCTCAGGGGTACGCAGGAACAGAATGCGCGCGGGAGAGCAGTTGGCGCTGGTCGGCGCCCATTTCATCAAGTCATAGAGCTGCCGCAGGGTTTCGTCGCTCACGGGCTGGTTCAGCCATGCGCTGTGCGTGCGAGCATCGCGAAAGAGCAGATCCATGCCTTCTTCACTCAAGCGCTTGTTCATGGTTATCTCCTGGAAACGGGACCACGCGGCTGCCCGGCCAGGGCGCCGCTTCTGTCTAGCATAGGCAGCGCCGCTCGCCGCCGCGCCGCCGGCTTTCGCATGGATCCGCAGAGATTGTCCGCGCCATCGGCATGTGCCAGCGCGGGCAGGGGCTCAGGTATCCGCAAAGCCGCTTTGGCACGCCGGGCGAAACGCGCAGTGATCCGGTCGAAGTGACGATTGCCGGCCCTGGTGCTCGCGGTGATACTGGCAAGCACCTGGCGCACCTGTGCCACGAAAAATGGGGGAGCAATGGCGAGAAGGCAAAAGCTTGTGCAAACACATACGCCGCGCGCGAGTTCCCCCTGCACCAGCTACCCATCAGGGTGGTGCGCGGCCGTCGCGCGCCTGTCATTGTGAAACCACTCGTCTGCGCTTGCCTGCCTGGCTTCCTCAAGCTGGCCGGGCGCGCGACGCATCGGTTCATGTAGCAAATGGCAGGAGTCATCACCATGGAAACCTCAACCCCCAGCGGAAATCCCTTGCAGGATCTTTCCGCCAACCTGGCAGCCATCGCCGAGCGCGTCGGCCAGAGTGTCGTGGCGGTGCAAGGGCGGCATCGCTTTCCCTCCAGTGGAGTCATCTGGCAACCCGGCGTGGTGGTCACGGCCGCGCATACGCTCAGGCAGGAAGACGGCATTGAAGTCACCCTGGCCGATGGCCGTAGCGTGGCGGCCGTCCTGGCGGGACGGGACCCTGGCACCGACCTGGCCGTACTGAGGCTCGATGGCGTGGAGTTGAACCCGGTCGAGAGCGGTGATGCGCGCGCCCTCAAAGCGGGCCATCTGGTGCTCGCGGTGGCGCGAGTGGACCGGCTCGGCACCAGCGCGGATTTCGGCGTTGTCGGCACTGCCGGCGGTCCATGGCGTACCTGGCGAGGCGGGCAGTTCGACGCCTTCGTGCGGCTTGACGGCGGCCTGCGCCCCGGTTTCTCCGGAGCGGCCCTGGCGGATATGCAGGGGCGGGTCATGGGCCTGTGCACATCGGCGCTCGCGCCTGGCGCCGGCATCCTGATTCCGGCTGCGACCGTGGCGCGCGTGAGCGGCGAACTGCTAAGCAAAGGACGTGTCTCGCACGGCTACCTTGGCGTGGGCACGCAGCCGGTGAACCTGTCGGAGTCTTGGGTGACGAAGCTGAATCTGGCATGCGGGCGCGGGTTGCTGGTGGTATCGCTTGCGGCGGGCGGGCCCGCGGAGCAAGCCGGGGTGCTGATCGGAGATGTGCTGGTCGAACTGGATGGCAAGCCATGCCAAGACATGGACGACGTCCATGCCGCGCTGGGCGGCGACCGCATCGGGCAGTTGCTGAAGATCGGGCTGATCCGGGGTGGCGAGCGCAAGGAGTGCTCGGTCACGGTGGGCGAACGCCAGTCACGGAAGTCGTGCAGCTGAGATTCATGCAAGCCGTCGCATGCCGGATGCCAGGATGACCGCGGCTCTGACCGAAACGCTCACCCCACGCGAGCTTGAAGTGCTGGCCATGCTCGCCGAAGGGCTTGGCAACAAGGAAATCGCGCGCCAACTCGACATATCGGACAACACGGTGAAGTTCCACCTGTCCGCCATTTTCGGCAAGCTCGGCGCAAGCAGCCGCACCGAGGCTGTATTGCAGGGTATGCGGCACGGTCTCATCCTGGTGTAGGAGGCTCAGCCCGGAGTCACATCACCAGCGCGCATCAGAGGAACGGCGCAATGTTCGCCATCGCGCGCGACACGTAGGCCTCCTTCTCGCCCACTGGCGCCACATAGTCAATCGCGCTGCGTGCAGCCTCGACGCCTTCCAGGCGGGCGATGAACCAGGCGGCCAGGTACTGCGACGCCAGGCATCCGCCGGCGGTTGCAACGTTTCCCTTGGCGACAAACGGCTGATCGAGCACAGCCACGCCGGCCTCCACTACCCATGGCTTGGAGATCAGGTCCGTACAGGCCGGAACGTCGTTCACCAGGCCCAATTTGGCGAGGATGAGCGTGCCCGAGCATTGCGCGCCCAACAACTGGCGCGTCGGGTCGAAGCGCAGTTGCGACATCAGCGCGGCATCGGCAACGACGTCCCGGGTTCGTATCCCGCTACCCACCAGCACAGCGTCCGCGTTGCATGCGTCCTCCAGCGATGCTTGCGACTCAATCACCACACCGTTCAGCGAACGCACCTTGGCCGCCGGGCTGGCGATCGAAACCCGCAAGCCGGGCCGCTTGACCCGGTTGAGGATGGCGAGCGCGATCAGCGAGTCGATTTCGTTGAAACCTTCGAAGGTCAGGATGGCGATATGCATGGGGCCTCGTGGGAGTGGAGACGTTGGGTTGCGCCATCGTAGAGCCGGCAGTCAGTACATTCAAATAATTGTTATAGATACGCTCAGGCTGCGTCCTGCGGGTACGCAAACGCCGCCATGCGCAGGACCGCTTCCCTGAGCTCCGACCTGAGTTGCGCCACCAGCTCCGCGGCCGGCAGGGACCTGGCCAAGGGCGCTGCCTGCCCGGCCCACTGCGCTGCATACTCAGCGCTTCCCGCGGCCTTGGCTGCGGCGTGAAGCGCCTTTCCCGCGTCATAGGCGATCGGGTAGTCCGGCACCGGCGGTGCGTCGGCGGCGATGCCGAGTGCCGTGAGCCGGTTGGTGAAGCCCCTGGCCGCGCGGCCCGATATGGCGCGGGTGAGCGTGGTCGCGCGCGGCTGGGGCGCGGTCAGCGCCGCGCGATAGGCGGCATCGGCAGATGACTCCGGGCAGGCGACGAATGCGGTGCCAAGCTGGGCGGCTTCCGCCCCGAGAGCCAGCACCGCGGCAATGCCTGCCCCGTCCATGATGCCGCCCGAGGCAATCACCGGAAGTTTCGTGCCCAGCACCAGGAGACGCACCAGAGCCAGCGTGCCGAGGCCTTCGTCGTAGCCATCGGTGTCGAAGGCGCCGCGGTGTCCGCCGGCTTCGATGCCTTGCGCGACGATGGCGTCCACGCCGGCGGCCTCTATCTGGCGCGCTTCATGCAGCGACGTTGCACTGGCCAGCAGCACGATCCCAGCCGCGCGCAGCGCGTCAATTTTCTGCTGGGCGGGAAGGCCGAAATGGAAGCTCACGACCGCTGGCTTTTCTTCCAGCAGCATCTGGAACATGGCGTCGTCGGCCACGAAACTCTTGTAGATCTCGCGCAGGCTCGCCGGTGTGGTCCCGCCGTGTTCGGCAAACTGGGCGGCAAGGTAGCTGAGCCAGGCCTGCTCGCGCACCTCATCGGCCTTGGCCGGGGCGTGGCAGAACAGGTTGACGTTGAATGGCTTGCCGGTCAGCGCTCGGGTCTCGCGGATGGTCTTGCGCGCGGCTTGCGCGTCCATTGCCCCGACACCAAGCGAGCCCAGCCCGCCGGCCTCCGACACGGCGGCAGCCATGGCCGCTGTGCTGACACCGGCCATGGGCGCCTGGATGATGGGCGTGGAAATGCCCAGGATTGAAAGAAGGTTGCGGCGGTGGCCGGAGGGCGTGGAAGTGTCCATGAAGGTCTCTTTCTCTTTGAAGTGCAGGATTCCGCTCGGGAGCTCATTGAAGGCGAGGCTGTACCGGAGGGTATCGAGCATGCCATGAAATCCGGCGGCGTGAGATGTTGCTGCGGCTTCGCAATGGATTGTTCATCGCGCGGCGCATCCGGTCCTGTCGGTGCGGGGCAAGGTGGCTTACCGCACGCGCCCCGCATTGCAGGCTTGGGATACCCGGCAACTATCGACTAGCTTGGAAGCCTTGGGGCCGCTTCGATGGGGCATTTGATGAAGACGATCACAGGGCGCCTGGTCACGATTGTTTCCGTGGACATAGCAGCGGGCCTCCTTGCCGCAAGCGGCGCGTGGGCCTCTGACATCGTCTGCAAATCCACTGCGCGCGAACCCCCCGTACGCTGCAACAACCCGGATGGCTCCGGGGTGAGATGCAACCTTGCGACGGGCGAGGTCGGCCAGAAGGCGCGCCCGCGGCATCTGATCTGCGATTCCTCCAGGCTGTCAGAGCGCTACGAGCGCATCTACGCCGAGCAGCAGAGGATGCTGCGCAAGGGCAGGATCCTGGACTCGGACATCGGGGCGTGGCGCGGCCGGCGCGATGCCTGCGACTCGGTACGCTGCCTGGAAACCCTGTTCGCCAGATTCTGGCGGGAGCGGGATTCGATGCGAATCGCGCCAGGCCGCTCCGACGCCGCGAATCCGGCGGCAACTGCCAGATCGACCCCGGCCAGCCAGGAGGCGGCACCGCCGCCCGAGGCGGCTTCCGCACAGGCCCCACAGACCTCAACGCAGATTCCTGCGCCGACGCAGCGCGTGCAAGAAGAGCCGCCGCCGGCGGAGCCGCCTGCCATGTCGCCCGCACCGGAACCCGTCGAACCAGCACGGCCGACGGCTCCCGCTGTCGCAGCGCTGCCGGTCTGGCACGCCACAGCGCCTCCGGTTGCCGAGAACGAGAACAGCCGCGCGGACAAGTCCCATCCGGCAGCCCTTGCCGTGGAGAGCCTGCTTTCAGGGCTGGTCGTGATGGGTGCGGGTTTACTGTGGACGCGCCGTGCTGCGAGCGCGCAGGATCGGACGCGTTTCGCCATCCCGGCGGCGGCGGTGGTCGTCTATGGCTTGCTGCTTGTGAATGCCCTGCTGCTGCCGTTTACGCTCGCCGTGAAGTGAGGGCACTGGCGCCTTACCGACGACAATGCATGGCGCCGCATCTTGAGCAGGCGGTGGCCATCGCGGCTCGGCGTGCAGCAGCTATGCATGGATGCGCCGCACCGGCGTTCAACGCCCCTTGAAAATCGGGTGCCGGGCGCAAACCGACAGCACGATGCGCTCGGACTGCACCAGGTAGTCGTTGAGGGCCGCGGCACACTCTGCGAGCTTGCCCGCCTCGAACAACTGCAGGATGTGCTGGTTCATCTCGACATATGGGCCATGCAGGAATTCCGCATCCTGCAGCATGCCGAAAGCCAGGCGCAGCTCGGCCAGCAGGTGGGAGAACATCACGTTCAGCCGCTCGCTGTCGGCCAGTTCCACGATGGCCATATGGAACTCCATATTGGCGGTGCCCGCGCCCTGCCAGTCGCCGCTGTCGCGGCAGCGCAGTCCCATTTCCACCGCTTCGCGCAGGTGCTTCCTGGCCGGATGGCTGGGATAGGCCTGGGCGATGGCCTGGCACTCGATCATGCGGCGCACGCGGTAGATGTCGATGATGGCCGCGATGCTGGGAATTGCCACGGATACGCCGCGGTTGGGTTCGTGCTTGAGCAGGCCTTCCTTGGTCAGCACGCGAAAGGTCTCGCGCAAGGTGTTGCGCGAGATCTGCAGGCTCTCGCTAAGCGCGGCTTCCGACAAGCGCTGCCCGGGCGCGAATTCGCCATGCACGATGCGCTGGCGAATCTGCTCCGTGACCCGCTCGGCCAGGTTTCTTACGTCAGTACTGGATGTCATGTTGGCTTGCGTCGGGGGCGACAGGTTCCGGCATGCGCCCGTGCGGCGATGTTATCTCACTTTGTTGAACAATAGGCACAAGATTGGTGCGAACGATGCCCTACAGGCGTGACTTAGGTGTATACGAGGATCGAATAGCAGCCAATATTGTTCAACAATAAGGCACGGTGGTTGAGTCATACGTGCATATAAATGAACATGGTATGTGTTTTGCTAGACAGCGGCTGGGGTGCGGGGCCGCTGTTTAGCAGTCTTGCTCGCTACCGGAACTTCGTCGTGAAGACAGCACGACGAGCCTTGTCCACGCTTTGTCCTTATCCATAGTGAGCGCAACCATGTGGCTTAAAGAAACCAACCAGGCTGAGCGCAAGACGCTCTTTGCCGCCTTCGTCGGCTACGGGGTCGATGCCTTCGACTACATGATCTACACCTTCATGATCCCCACCTTCATCCTGGTGTGGGGCATGACCAAGGCCGAGGCTGGCTACATCGCGACGGGCGCGCTCATCAGCTCGGCCATCGGCGGCTGGCTGGCCGGCATCCTGGCCGACAAATATGGCCGCGTGCGGATCCTGCAGCTGACCGTGCTCTGGTTCAGTTTCTTTACGTTCCTGAGCGGCTTCACCCAGTCCCCCGAGCAACTGTTCCTGACCCGCATGCTGCAAGGCCTGGGCTTCGGCGGCGAGTGGTCGGTCGGTTCCTTGCTGATCGCCGAGATGATCCGGGCCCGCCACCGCGGCAAGGCGGTCGGACTGGTGCAAAGCAGCTGGGCCATCGGCTGGGGCCTGTCGGCGATTGCATTCTGGGCGGTCTATGCCGTGTTCGAGCAGCAATACGCATGGCGCGTGCTGTTCTGGGCCGGCGTGCTGCCGGCGATCTTTATCCTGTATATCCGCCGCAATATCTCCGAGCCCGAGGTGTATCAGGAAACCAGGGCCAAGCTGGCCCGCACCGGCCAAAGCAATAGCTTCATGCTGATCTTCAAGCCCGGCGTGCTGCGCGTGACGGTGCTGGCAAGCCTGCTGGCGACCGGCATGCAAGGTGCCTACTATTCGGTGACGACCTGGCTGCCCACCTACCTCAAGATGGAGCGCAATCTCTCCGTGCTCAACACCAGCGGCTACCTGATGGTGCTGATCGCCGGGTCCTTCGCCGGCTACCTGACCAGCGCCTGGCTGTCCGACCGTCTGGGGCGCCGGCGTTGCTTCATGCTGTTTGCGGTGAGCGCGGCCTTCCTCGTGATCTGCTATACGCAGTTGCCGATCACCGACGCCGCGATGCTGGTGCTGGGTTTCCCGCTGGGTTTCTTCCTGTCCGGCATCTTCTCGGGGATGGGGGCGTACCTGACGGAGCTGTATCCGAGCCATATCCGCGGCTCCGGCCAGGGTTTCTGCTACAACTTTGGCCGTGCGGTCGGTTCCGTATTCCCGGCCATGATCGGGCATATGAGCGCATCGATGTCGCTGGGTGTTGCCATCGGCTATCTCGCCGCCGGCGCCTATGGGCTGGTCGTCATCGCCTGCCTGCTGTTGCCGGAAACGCAAGGGCGCGAACTGCTCGCCGAAGCCGGGGCCGAGGCTGCGCATTGATCTGATCCAAGACACTGGAGCAACCCTCATGCAAGATTCCGCACTGGAACGCACCCGCATCGCCGCCGTGAACGCCGCGCGCGCAGCGCGCGCAAGCTATCGTGCCGGCACCGTACAGCCTACCGCCGGCATTGCACCGGGGATGACGCAAGCCAACATGATCGCGTTGCCGCGCGACTGGGCCTGGGACTTCCTGCTGTACGCACAACGCAACCCCAAGGCCTGTCCCGTGCTCGACGTGATCGAAGCGGGTGCACAGCAGACCGTGCTGGCGCAAGGGGCCGATATCCGCACCGACATCCCGCTGTATCGCGTGTGGCGCGACGGCAAGCTGGTGGAGGAGGTGGCGGATGCCACGCCCCTGTGGACTGAGCATCCGGATCTGGTCACCTTCCTGATCGGCTGCAGCTTCACCTTCGAGACGCCGCTGCAAGAGGCAGGCATCGAGGTGCGGCATATCGCCGACGGTTCCAACGTGCCAATGTACCGCACCAACCGCCAGTGTCGCCCGGCTGGCCGCCTGCATGGCGAGATGGTCGTGTCCATGCGGCCCATCCCCGCGCATCGGGTTGCCGATGCGGTTTCCATCAGCGCACGCTTCCCGTCGGTGCACGGCGCGCCCGTCCATGTCGGCGATCCGGCCGCGCTCGGCATTGCCGACCTCGCCAGGCCTGACTTTGGTGACGCCGTGCGTATCGAGCCGGGCGAGATCCCGGTGTTCTGGGCTTGCGGCGTCACGCCCCAGGCGGCCGTGATGGCGTCAGGCGTGCCGTTCGCCGTGACGCATGCGCCAGGCCACATGTTCATTACCGACGTGCCAGACAGCACGTATCACGTCTAGGACCGTCGGGTCATTGCGGAGCTAGTTTTGCGTTTTCTGCCCGTCACTTCGAATGCCCTGCTGGTGGAACTGGCCGACCTGGACCAGACCCTGGCCCTGCTTGCCTCGCTGCAGCGCGATCCGCTGCATGGCGTAGCGGAGCTGGTGCCCGCCGCGCGCACCATCCTCGTCCACTTCCGCCCAGTGGCCACCAGCGCCGCCGCGCTGGTATCGGCCATTGCCGCGCGCGACCTGTCGCAGCGCGTGGAGCGCAGCAACATCCTGGTCGAGATTCCGGTGCGCTATGACGGCGAGGACCTGGCCGAGGTGGCCCAGCTGCTTGGCATCACGCCCGCGGAAGTGGTGCGCCGCCACACCGGCAGCGAATACACCGTTGCCTTTACCGGTTTTGCGCCAGGCTTTGCCTATCTCAGCGGCGGCCATCCCAGCTTCGACGTGCCGCGCCGCAGTACGCCGCGCACGCGTATTCCCGCCGGCGCCGTGGGCCTGGCGGGCACTTTCAGCGGCGTGTACCCGCAGGCCAGCCCGGGCGGCTGGCAGATCATCGGGGTCACCCCCGTGGCCATGTGGGACCTGAATCGCGAACAGCCTGCGCTGCTGCAGCCCGGCTATCGCGTGCGCTTCATCGACATCGCCACGCTCGATGGCGTACTCGATGCGGACAATGCCATCGCCGCCGGCGCCCCGGCGCGCCAGCCGTTGCCGACGGACCAGGCGCCTGCTGCCGCGGCGCTGAAGGTGAAGGCCACCGGGCTGCAGACCGTGTTCCAGGACCTGGGCCGGCACGGCCAGGCGGGGCAGGGCGTCTCGGCCTCGGGTGCGATGGACCAGGCCGCCCTCAAGATGGCCAACCGCCTGGTCGGCAACCGCAGCGACGGCGCGGCGCTCGAGACCGTGGGCGGCGGCCTGCAACTGCAGAGCGTGGGCGAAACCGTGCTGGCTGTCGCCGGCGCCGATGCGGCGCTGACGGTGCGCACTGCCGATGGCCGCCAATGGAGCGTCCCGAACCACCAGGCCATGGCGCTGGCCGATGGCGACACGCTGAGCATTGGCCAGCCTCTTGCCGGCGCCCGCAGCTATGTGGCCGCACGCGGCGGGTTTGCCGTCGCGCCGGTGCTGGGCAGTTGTGCGACTGACACACTGGCCAAGGTCGGCCCCGCGCCGCTGGCCGTGGGCGATGTGCTGGAGCTGCTGCCGGCACCGGCCGGCGCCGTCGTGGGCACCCCCGGGTTGCCTGCGGCCGACCTGCCCACGGTGGAGCAGGACGTCGTGCTGGACGTGGTGCTCGGTCCCCGCACCGACTGGTTCACTGCCGAGTCCGTGGCGCGCCTTGCCGCGCAGCGCTGGCAGGTCACCCCACAATCCAACCGCGTGGGCCTGCGCCTGGCCGGCGAGGTGCCGCTGGAGCGCGCCATCACCGGCGAGCTGCCGAGCGAGGGCACCGCCCTGGGTGCGTTGCAGGTGCCGCCAAGCGGCCAACCCGTGCTGTTCCTGGCCGACCACCCGCTGACTGGCGGCTACCCCGTGATCGGGGCCGTGGCGCCTTACCACCTGGACCGCGCCGGACAGGTTCCGGTTGGCGCCTGGCTGCGCTTCAACCCGCTCGGCGCCTTCGAAGAACTTCAACCGTCAGAACTGCAACCGTCGGCGCAGCGACCGTCTGCCGCCTGAGCGCACAAGCCTTAACAGAGATTGCGATGAAGAAAGTCCTGATTGCCAACCGTGGCGAAATTGCCGTCCGCATCATCCGCGCCTGTGCCGACTACGGCGTCGGGTCGGTGGCCGTGTATGCCAATGCCGATATCGACGCGCTGCACGCGCGGCTGGCCGACGAGGCCTACGGCCTGGATGGCGACCGTCCGGCCGACACCTACCTGAACATTCCCAAGTTGCTCGATATCGCCCGACGCAGCGGGGCAGATGCCGTGCATCCAGGCTACGGCTTCCTGTCGGAAAGTGAAGCGTTTGCCAGGGCAGTGATCGATGCCGGCCTGGTCTGGATCGGCCCGTCTCCCGCCACGATTGCGCGGCTGGGCGACAAGGTGGAAGCGCGCAAGATCGCCCTGCAGGTTGGTGCGCCGCTGGTCGCCGGCACGGCAGACCCGGTCGTGGACGCCAGCGAGGTACTTGCCTTTGCCGAGCAGAACGGCCTGCCGATCATCATCAAGGCGGCTTTCGGCGGCGGCGGCCGCGGCATGAAGATCGCATGGCGCATGGATGAGGTGGAAGAGCTGTACGCCTCCGCTGTGCGCGAGGCTGTCACTGCCTTTGGCCGAGGCGAGTGCTTCGTTGAGCAGTTCCTCGACAAGCCCCGCCATATCGAAGCGCAGGTACTGGCCGACCAGCATGGCAATGTCGTGGTGCTGGGCACGCGCGACTGCTCGCTGCAGCGCCGCAACCAGAAGCTGGTCGAAGAAGCCCCGGCGCCGTTCCTGACCGACGCGCAGCGCGCGCGTATCCATGCCGCCGCCCGCGACATCTGCGCGGCGGCCAACTACACCAGTGCCGGCACCGTGGAATTCCTGCTCAGCGCCAGCGGCGCGATCTCCTTCCTGGAGGTCAACACCCGCCTGCAGGTGGAGCACCCCGTGACCGAGCAGACCACCGGCGTGGACCTGGTGGTCGAGCAATTGCGCGTGGCGGATGGCTTGCCGCTCTCCATTACCGAAACCCCGGCGCCGCTGGGCCATTCGATCGAGTTCCGCATCAACGCCGAGGACGTGGGCCGCGGCTTCCTGCCCACGCCCGGGCCGGTGCAGACCTTCGAGGCGCCGTCGGGCCCCGGCGTGCGCGTGGATTCGGGCGTGCAGTCCGGCTCGGTGGTCCCCGGCACATTCGACTCGCTGATGGCCAAGCTCATCGTGACCGGTGCCACGCGCGAACAGGCGCTGGCGCGCGCACGCCGCGCGCTGCGCGAGTTCCGTATCGAGGGGGTGGCGTCGGTGCTGCCGTTCCACCGTGCGGTGATCAACCATGCAGATTTCGTCGGCGCGGATGGCTTCAGGGTCCACACGCGCTGGATCGAGTCCGACTTCGCCGAGCCGCTGGCGGCGGCCACCCGTGCCGAGCCCCGGCACGATGCCAGCCTGCTGCGCACCGCCATCGAGATCGACGGCCGCCGCGTGGTGCTGGGCCTGCCGGCGCAGCTGCTGCGCGGCCTCGCCGATGCGCCCGGGCAAGGCAGCGCCGCGGCGCCGGCCCAGGCCGCCGCTACCGACCCGGCCGACCTGCCATCCCCGATCGCCGGCACCGTGCAGACCTGGAAGGTCGCAGTTGGCGACGAGGTCGAGGAAGGCGATCTGATCGCCGTGATGGAAGCCATGAAGATGGAGATGCAAGTCCATGCCCATCGCGGCGGCCGCGTAACGTGGCAGGCGGCCGAGGGCACTTTCCTGACGGCGGGGACGCGGCTGGTCAATATTGTGTGAATGCACTTAGGGTGCGCCGCTCAGTTCAGCGCAAGCCCCGCGTGCGCCAGCAAGCGGCGAAACACCGCCAGGCGTGTATCGCCGGTCTGCGCCAGCCGGTCACAGACATGGAGGTGTTCAGGCATATCGCTGTGTCCGCGCAGCGCATCCTTGCACTCCCGCTCTGAGATCTCCAGGTGGACGCCGGCGAGCACCGCGCGGCCCTTGCCAACCCGTGAACTGACGATGGCGGGCGGCGTGCCATCGATATCCGCATAGACGGCCAGGACCTGCGTGTCGGGGCCGAGAGCGTCGCCGAAGTCAAAGCGGCAGCCGCCATGGTAGTGGGCGTATAGCGACATCGGGACATCGGTCAGCCTGTCCGTGGTCCGCAGTTTCACCGCGGCCGTGGTACGCGGCGTGCCGTCATACAGCATGCCGTCGGTCAGTTCCGGCAGCGAGCCCACTGCCACCGCGTCGACAAAGCACAGTTCGCGCGGGCCGCAGATTGCGCCCCTGGTGCCGGCGTGAAACGCCAGTTCCCGGCATGCGTAGTAAGCGCCCGCGCAAATCCCGAGGTAGGCGCCGCCCTGCTCGACGAAATGCCGGATGCGCGCGTTCGGGGCCCCGTTCAGCAGTGCACAGTAGGGAAGGTCGGCGCCGCCCGGCATGACAAACAGCACCGCCCCAGCGAACAGCGTGGCGTCGTGCCGGATGTCGTCTGCCATCACCGCGCGGAGCTCGTAGGTGCTGGCATGGAGTTGGTGCCCGATGGTCCGCATCAGGCATGCGGTCCAGTCGGAAGCGCCGGCGTCGACATAGGTCAGGATCTTGGGCCTTGGCATACCGGTATCCGCTTTTGAATAACGAACGGGAACTCACGGGACGGCTCCGGTACCGGTCTCGGATAGGAGGTTGGGTGATTCCAGGTGCTCTTGTTGTGCATTGGTAAAGCACATCGTTGCCCTGAATGGATTCAAGCATAACGCGGCCGACCGGCAAGATTTCAGTGGCAACGCCACCTGGGAAATTCGGAGAATCGTGGCCGCGATTTCAAGCAATTCAGGGCCGAAACTTCTCTGAAATGTGGATATTGAGGCTTTTTTCTTCTGGTGGCATAGAAGCAAATAATGTCCGAACTTGCATTCTTCAACGATAACGCGACCGAATTTTCATTTTCTCTCTTAACTCCTTGAAAGTAATGGAGTTTTTGTTCGGCGACATCTGCGCGCTTCGGCCGGACGGATAATCGCCCAGGCTTTCTGGTGCTTCAAAATAGTGCAAACCGTTACGCTTCGCATCGCGGACGCTATGGAGGAAATTCGTCGACAACCACTGGAATGGCAGGCATATCGACTGCGGCCAGGCCCGAAGCTGCAAGTCTCCGCCGAGCAAACAACAAGGTACGCGAGTTTGAGCTGAGCGAAATTGTGGGACGGCGTGCGAAGACACCTCGTGAGCCGCGGTTCGGAGGGCCGGTACGCGGAGGTTAGCTCCTGTCGCTGGACCATCGGGGGAGGGGCGGTCCTGCTCCGTCAAACCTGGATCCGCTAACTTAGCGTTGATGCTTAACGCCTGCTCGATCACTTCGCATGCTTGCAAAGCAGCCACTGGTTAGCGTTTTACAGTGAACCAGTTCGGGGCTAGAGGTTAAGGAGCTGCCGTCCCTTTTTTGATACTACCTTCCGACCCCAGGGCAGAACAGGACTCTATTGCATAGGCGCTACGATGCAAGGCAAAATCGCAGAAGACCCGGTGCGGGCGAGGGGAGATCCTTCGCGCGGCACCGCATGGGCGGGGCCGCGCGACCGGTCAAGCACGGCGAGCGGGGAAGTTGGCGTCGCGGATTTGGATTTTGCGGCCGCTTGCACAAGAAAGTTCGGTTCATTCTAAGCTTCTTCGCCGAACTGTGAGGTGAGGACAGTGTCTCAAGGCGTCCCGACATCTCCTCCGCAATGGCCGTAGCTGACCCTTGGTAGGTCATCCGCAAAAGCTGAACGAGCGACCGCTTGAATCCACACTGAAGAAGAGACGATCGCCAGCCTATCCGGCACTGGCGAAAACTGCTAAGGGTGGTAGCAATTACGGGAGGGCGCTTCGCCAGGCATGGGGACGTCGGAATGTTCCCTGGCATTCAACAATGTCGCGCGTTCATGTCAACTTCTGACGCGTGACGCGGATACCTTGTGCGTCACGATCCCAGGTGTCGCTGGTAACGCCTGCCGCACGCAGGACATGCTTCTCTACCTTTCCGGTAGGGGTCTTTGGCAAGGCCGGCACAAACCGGAAGTAGCGTGGGACCATGAAATGCGGCAATCGATCGCACAGGAAGGCGACGAGTTCCGCGTTGGAGATCGCAGCATCGGGCTTCAGGGCAAGGGTGGCGAGCACGTCCTGTTCGCCGTGCTCGCTCGCCACGCCAATGACAGCGGCTTCCAGAATGCCGGGGTAGCTCAGCAGTTCGCTTTCCACTTCGAAGGACGAGATGTTCTCGCCCCGCCTGCGAATGGCATCCTTGATTCGGTCCACGAAGAAGTAATTGCCGTCCTCGTCCTGCCGGAACATGTCCCCCGTGTGGAACCAGCCATTGCGCCAAGCACTTGCGGTAGCCTCTGGCATCTTGTGATAGCCCTGCGACATTGTCCACGGCATGCCAGTACGCAGTGTCAGTTCACCGGCTTGCCCGACCGGCACTTCACAGTCATTTTCGTCGACGATCCGTGCTTCGACACCGTCACGCACCTTGCCACACGAGCCAGGGCGGATGGGGTTATCCTCCGAGCGAATCGGACAAGAGGTCTCGCTCATGTTGAAGACCGTATAGACCGTGAAGCCAAAGCGATCGTTCAGTAGTCTGGCGTCTTCGCTGAGCGGAACAACCATGACTCGCCGCAACCCGTGGAGTCGATCGTCTGGCTCGGGATCCTGGCGCAGCAAGAAGGTGGCCATTGCCCCCAGCAGACAGGCCGCGGTTACCCCAAGGCCGCGGCACGTAGCCAAAAAGGTCTCAGTGCGAAACTGGTTGAGCATTCCGATGGAGCTGCCGCGTGCCACCGCACCCATCACAAACAGCGTTCCCCCGACGTGGAACAGCGGCAGGTTGATCAGCCACCGGTCCTGGCAATCGGTACCAGCCGTGCATTCGACCCCCATGGTATAGAGGTGTAGATAGCTAGAGAGCACGCCCTTGGAAGGCCCTGTGGTTCCCGAGGTGAAGCAAATGGACTGAAGATCCCACGGTTGAATTCCTTCGACCGGGAGATCGTCCGCCGCCTCTTGCTCGAGATCACTGATGGGCCGTACGATGAGGCCCCTCTCCCGAAGAACATTCAAGTCGTTGACGCGCTCGATATCCGTAAACACCGTCTTCAACGGCAGGTTGGAGCCACAACTGGCGAGCAGGGGCGCGAGGTCAGGGTGGCAGATGATTGTCTTGGCATCCGTGTTCTCGATAACGTGCTGCAGAAGGGCGCCACGGTACGCCAGATTGATGCCGACGAAGACGGCGCCCAACATGTTGATACCGAACCACGTACTCAGACTTCGCGGGCCATTTGGCAGCCAAACCAGGACCCGCTCACCGCGGGTTACGCCAGCGCGCCTCAGTCCGGCGCCTACGCGCCGGGCGCGATCTGCTGTCTGCCGAAAGGTCCAGCTTTCCGCGTCCTCGAACGTGGCGAAGATGTCCTCCGGTCGCTCCTTGGCTGCACGGGCAATGAGGTAGGGCAGGACGCATTCGCTTGCAGCGGGAACGCGACAATCTGATTGCGGCTTCATCGCGCTTCACCTTGCCAAATCGTGAAGGACTGACCGGCGGGGAGGGCAGTGCTCGGCGCGGCCTGGTTGCTGGCCTTAACGTAGTTTCGTGAAGCGCAGCGTCTAACTCCTAGTCCGCGGTCGGATGGCGTATATCGGTTCTTCATTTTCATCATTGTCTCCTCGAACGGAATCGGGTTCTAGGGTGGCGCGAGTGGGCGCGGCGTACGGGCGGCGGATCGCTATCTCGTTGATACGTGCTGCCTAGACACTGCAAGGGCTCGTGGCCGCCGGGAGTTCAGTCTTATTGCCATGGAAAAGATCGCGAGCTGTAGCGTCCGCGTCGGGGCCTGAGCCGCACGTCAACGTCCACGAACAAGATGTCGTCTTGGTCGGCTTGCCACGCCCACCTCGCCGAGCCTGTTGGATGGTCTCAAGAAGTACGCCGATCGCCTCATGATGCTGTCTCCGGCCCGCATCTGTCGTCGCAGATGCGATGGCCGTGTGTGCGTGTACCGCCTCGCAGAAGGGGGTGCTCACCGCCATCCCGCATCATGTTCGCGCGCCTCGTCGCGTCTGTCAACAAAAAATGAAAAGCCTTTCATTTTTTGCGATTGACCTTCGATGTGACGCGGACATACACTTGTTCCATGAGCGAGTCAGAACTGAAACCGGCCGGTGTAGACACTCCTGCACTATCCAAGCGCGAGCAGAACCGAGAACGGACGCGGGAAGCGCTGCTGAAAGCAGCGGCCGTGATCATTGCCGAGAGCGGTTTTGCAGCGGCCACCCTGTCGCGGATAACCGAGCGGGCGGATGTCGCGCTGGGCACCTTCTACAACTACTTTGACAGCACGGAAGCCCTGTTCGCTGAGCTGGTGGTAAGCAGCGGCCGACGGCTGCGCGATGCGGTCCGCGCCGCGATGCCAACGGATGCCGATTTCTTCTTGCGTGAAGAGGCGGCGTTTCGTGAATGGTTCCGCTTTCTACATCAGCATCCGTTCTTTCTGCGGGTGTTAAACGAGGCAGAAATTTTCTGTCCCGATGCCTTCGAGGCATACTTCCAGGCCATTACGCAGGGGTACCGCAAAGTCCTGACCAGCGCGGCGAAGAAGGGCGAGATCCGCCCATTGGATCGCGTCGAAATCGAGACGGTGTCGCTGATGCTAATGGCGCAACGTTCGTTCTACGGCCTTCGCTTGCAAAAGTTCATCAACAAGAACGGTGCCATCGACAACCGCGTCGTCACCGTCTACCTGGACCTGCTGCGGCGGATCCTGCTCGACTGACCAGATGGCGATTTGATCCCGCCCTGGCGACGGGAGCGGCCCCGAACAATGATCTATAGTCGCTATCTTCTTGCGACAGAGCGGATCTGCGCGCCGCTTGACCCCGGTGGCACCGCTTTGCTCGCCCGGCGGACCGCTTAGCCTAGCGTCTGTCGCGCCGGGTCGCTAGCAGCAGGCCCGGCGGCCAGCGCCATCCCTTTCTCTTCTTGACCATCCCGGCGGCCGTTTTCCGTCGGTACCGTCGACGCTCAGCAACGGCTTCGACGAAGACTCGCCGTGCTCCCGTTTTGCGCTTGGAATCGCCAGAGCATTCCCTCCTGCGTGGTCGCATGCGCGCTATCCGAATTTCCCTGCTTCCGGTCTGGCCCGCCCGCGTTCCTCGGCTGACATAGCCGACGTGATGGACTGAGCCGTGACAAGTCAGCCAGCCGTCGGCGCGTGGCCCGCGCAGAGACGTCGTCCTGGTCTAGCCTCCGTCGCTGGTTGCTCCCTCTCGGCACGATCGCGCAAAAAATGAAAACACTTTCATTTTTTCTTGACAGCCCTATAACTAGAGGTAGAAGATCGCGGGGAACTTGAAGCAACTGGTGTTGCCGGCATCGCGGCTCGATCGGTTTCTCTCGTTCTGACTAGAAAAAAACATGGAGACGTCACATGAAGCGAATGAAGTTTTCAGCGTTGGCCCTTGTCGCAACTCTCAGCGCAGCGACGCTTGTGGCAAATGCCCAGAGCCAGCCGGGGATCACGGACAAGACCATCAGGATTGGTATGTTCTCGCCGATGTCGGGCCCGTCGATGAGCTACGGCTTCGATGTCATCAACGCAGCGCGGATGTGGTACGACAAGGTGAACAAGGAGGGCGGCATTCACGGCCGCAAGATCGAGGTGGTGCTGGAGGACGATCGCTGCAACGCCAATGACTTGGTCGCCGCGGTGAAGAAGCTCACCGAGCAAGAAAAGGTATTTCTCCTGAACGGCGGATCCTGCTCGGTCGCAGTCTTGGGGGCGCGTGAGTACATCGAGCGTGCCAAGATCCCGCTTGTCATGCTCAATGCGTCGGGAGATGGGGCACTGTATCCGCCGTCCCCATACATCTACGGCGCCTTTTCAATTTCCCAGCATGCCGTCGGTGGGTCGATGGTGCAGTTTGCCGCAAAGCACTTGAAGGCGAAGAAGATCGGCTACATCAACGCCGATGACGCTTACGGCGAATGGAATCTGGACGCCGCCAAGGCGGAGGCGAAGGGCCTCGGCGGCATCGAGCTGAATGTGCAGTCGGTGCGAAGCAATATCGCAGACGTGACTGCACCGATGCTGAAGATCAAAGCAGCAAATCCTGATGCCTTGTTGCTGACCGCCTATGCTCGCCCGGTCGGTTTGATTATCAAGCGTGCCTTCGAGCTCGGATTTAACAAGCCGATTGTGCTGGCGATCAACTCAACCGCTGACCTCAAGCAGCTCGTTGAAAACGTTGGCAGCAAGGAGGCGTTCAAGAACGTCTATATCCAGGAAGTACTGGCTGACGTCCCTGGAGGCCCCAAGATCAAATGGGTCTACGACATGTATAAGGCAGCCTATCCGGAGCTTGCGGCCAAGCCCGGACACCCGGAGCCTTACATGCCGCAGGGCCTGCCTTCTGCCATGTCCGTTGTCAATGCCTTGAAGGCGGCTGGCCCGCAGCCCACTCGGGAGAAGTTCCTGGAGGCGTTGTCCCGACTCAAATTCGATTCCGGCGTCATGGCAGGGCCGATCGAGTTCAGCCCGACTGATCACGCCGCGCAAGAGTCGGCCATGTATATCAAATTTGACGGCACGACGATGACGCCGGTATCGGGCAGCTTCAAGAGTAACTGGACTTACGCACCCTGAAACCAGGGATTGCCGACGAACTGGTATCGCTTTGGAGCGAACTCATGAGTCTTTCCGACATTTGGCTGTTTATCCAACAGGCCCTTCTCTCAGGGATCGTCACAGGCAGCGTGTATGCCTTGCTGGCAGTGGCGATCGTCATTGTGTTCAAGACCACGGACGTCCCCAACTACTCGCAAGGGGACATCTTCATGTTTGGCGGCTACGTCGCCTTGTACGCGTTGTTGGTCTGGAACGCTTCGTACTGGACAGCGGCGGTGCTGACGATCGTTGTCAGCGCTGTTGTTGCGGCGCTGTTTCAGCGTCTGGCGATGGAGCGTGTCGCCAGTACACGTGGTATTGCGCAACTGGTGATTGCCACGGTTGGCTTCTCCTACTTGCTCAAGGGCGTGGTGCGCAAGACCGGGCTTGGTGACACGCCCCGCTCCCTGCCATCGCTGGTTCCGCAAGATCCCATAACGATCGGCCAAGCGTCGCTCACTCAGCTTGATATGGTGATCTTCGCCACCGCGATCGCGGTCATGCTCTTGCTCTGGGTGATGTTCACCCGAACTCGGGCGGGGCGGGCGATGCGAGCGGTAGGCATGAATCCGCGAGGCGCACAGATCGTCGGCATTCGGCTGTCGACGATTCGCATGCAGGTCTGGGGAATCACCGGCGCGATCTCCGCCATCTCGGCACTGCTCATTACGCCGAAGATCCTGATGACACCTGACCTGGGTCACATCGCCATCCTGGCTTTTGCAGCGGCGATCGTTGGCGGCTTCAGCAGCCTTCCGGGTGCGGTAGTCGGCGGCTTCATCATCGGCATTGTCGAGAATATGGTTGGCCTCTTTATCTCGTCCAATGCCATTGTGGTCGCACCGTTCATGGTGATTATGGTTGTTCTGCTGGTGCGTCCCCAGGGACTGTTCGGCGGCAAAGTAGGGGTTAAGAAAGTATGAACCGCACTATGTCCTCCCTGCTCGGGAGTAAAGAAGCCACGACCCGCTCGCTCTGTTCCGCTACCGATTTGACTGTTCTCGGGATATTGACGTTGCTTCTGGTGGCGCTGCCTCTGGGCGCAAGTGGCTACGTGCTGTACGTGGTCAATCTGTTGATGGTCTATGTGGTGCTTTCCTTAGGCATGCACCTGGCAATCGGAGAGACCGGGCAGTTCACGCTGTCGCATACAGCCTTCTTCGGCATCGGTATCTATACCGCGGGCCTGGTCAACAACCACTGGCACTACCCGTTTCCGGTGTCGATTCTGGCAGGTGCAGCCGTTGCCGCCCTGGTTGGATGGGCGATCGGCGTGCTAGCGCTGCGGATGCGCGATATCTATCTAGCGCTGGCGACGTTCGCCTTCGGCGAGGCAATGCAATGGGTCCTCCTGAACTGGGAGAGTGCCACGCGTGGCGCCAACGGCCTGCGCATTCGTGCCGCCACCTTGGGCGAGTTGCAATTGGTTTCTGACCTGCTGGCATACCCGTTCGTCGTTGCTATTGCGGCACTCATGGTGACACTGACGGTCGCCATCTCGCGGTCCAGGCTCGGCCTGGCGTTTCGCGCGGTTCGAGAGAGTGACATGGCCGCCGTTGCAATGGGAGTCAACGCGCGCGCGATCAAGGTGGCCTCGTTTGTCCTGTCGGCCGCCTTTGCCGGTGTTGCGGGTGGCATGTACACCCTCTTTACGTCCTTCATTCATCCGGAAAGCCTTGGCTTTGAGACCACGGTCATGGTGCTCACGATGGTGGTGGTCGGGGGATTGGGCTCGGTACGCGGCGCGATTGCCGGCGCAATCATTGTAGGCCTGATATCGGAACTCCTGCGCCAGGCACCGTCGTACCAGGAGATCATCTACGGCGTCGTCTTGATGCTGTTCATGATGTTCCTGCCCAAAGGGTTGGCTTCGTTAAGGAGTGCCCGCACGGTGGCAAAGAAGGGGGGAGCATCGTGAAGACGCCATATCTTGCAGTCGACAATCTTTCGGTCGTTTTCGGTGGCCTCAAAGCGGTGAGCTCGCTGTCGTTCGAAGTGGAACAGGGCAAGGTACACGCACTGATCGGTCCTAACGGCGCTGGCAAGTCGACGACGTTCAACTGCATCTCACGGTTCTATACCCCGTCCAGCGGACGCGTGACCTTGCAGGGCAAAGAACTCACCACGGTGGCACCCCACCGTATGGCAGATCTGGGCATTGCGCGAACTTTCCAGAACCTGGAGCTCTTCGCCGAACTGTCAGCACTCGAGAACGTCTTGTTGGGGACGCATTCCCGCGGCACGCGCACCCTCGGACGACTGATGCGAAGCGCCGACCGCGAAAGTGTCGACTTCGCTGAGCATCTGCTTGACCGGGTCGGTCTGGCCGACGAGCGTCACCAGAAGGCGAGCGAGCTGGATTTCGGGAACCAGAAGCTGCTGGAGCTTGCGCGAGCCCTGGCGATTCGACCCAAGTTGCTCCTGTTGGACGAACCAGCAGCGGGTCTGCGTAATCGTGAGATCGAGCGCCTTGATCGACTCCTCAAGGAGCTCTCAGTGCGAGACGGAATTACGGTGCTCCTGGTGGAGCACGTTATGCAGTTGGTGATGTCAATATCCGATCAGATCACCGTGATGGCCTTTGGCCAGAAGATTGCCGAGGGTACCCCGGAGCAGGTCGGAAGGGACGAGCGTGTCATCGAAGCGTACCTGGGTCAAAGGGGGGCGCATGCTTAACGCACTTCTCGAACTCGACAATGTAAGCGCTGCCTACGGGCGCATCCAGGCGCTGTCCCGCGTTTCGCTACGCGTGTGGACCGGTCAGATTGTTGCCCTTCTCGGTAGCAACGGCGCCGGCAAATCGACCACGCTGAACGTCATCTCTGCGATTGTCAAATGCACGGAAGGCCAGGTGCGCCTGGCAGGGGAGCGGGTGGACCGCGCCACATCCGACGAACTGGTGCGCCGAGGCGTTGTGCAAGTACCGGAAGGGCGACAGGTCTTTGGCGATATGAGTGTGCGCGAGAACCTGGAGCTCGGCGCCTATATGCGGCAAGACCGCGCCCAGATTCGTAGCGACATGGATCTTGTGTATTCCATGTTTCCGCGTTTGGCCGAGCGGCGGAACCAGATGGCGGCCACCCTCTCTGGTGGGGAGCAGCAGATGCTTGCGATCGGTCGCGCCGTGCTGGCGCGACCCAAACTCATGCTCTTCGATGAGCCATCGATGGGACTGTCGCCATTGTTGGTGCAGCAGATGTTCCAAATTATCGCGCAGCTCAACAGGGAGCGCGGTATCACGATGCTGTTGGTAGAGCAGAACGTGCAGTTGGCGCTGAATATCGCCAATTACGGCTACATCCTAGAGAACGGTGAAATCGCCCTGGAAGGGCCGGCTGACAAGCTCAGCGGCGATGAAAGGGTGCGCCAGGCGTATCTCGGCATGTAACCCCTGTTTGCCGTTCTCACGACTTTGCTATGCGCACAGACATTGAGTACGTGATGCCATGCACACATCAACGACAAAGATTTGATTGCAGGAGAGAAATGTATGACCGCTAACTATCAGAAAGATGGCAACGTCGCCGTGATCACCCTGAACAACCCACCGGTGAATGGGCTCAATCATGCCACGCGGGTGGGGATTACCGACGGTCTCGCCAAGGCTTTGGCGGATAGTGCCGTGACAGCGATTGTGCTGACCGGGGCCGGCAAGGCATTCTCGGGGGGCGCCGACATCAATGAATTCGGAAGTCCCAAAACCTTCCAGGACCCGAGCCTACTCTCGACCATCCTGGCGTTGGAAGCCTCGACGAAGCCGGTCGTGGCGGCGGTGCATTCGGCTTGCATGGGCGGCGGCCTCGAACTGGCGCTCGGGTGTCACTATCGCATGGTCGCGCCCGGCACCATCGTGGCGCTGCCTGAAGTGAAGCTTGGCCTCATTCCCGGTGCAGGCGGCACCCAGCGTTTGCCGCGCGTACTTGGCGTGGAGCGCGCCCTGAACATGATTATCAGTGGCCAGCCGGTGAAAAGTGAGGAACTGGCGGCAGTTGATGGTCAGCGCCTGTTCGACGAGCTTTCCGAAACAAAGGAGTCGCTGCTCGCGGAGGCCGTGCTCTTTGCCAGGGAAGTTGCAGCCCGGGGCGGCGAACTGCCGCTGGTGCGCAACTTGCCCTGCGGACATCCTCAGGGCGACGCCTACTTCCAGTTCGCCAAGAACATGGTGGCTGGCGCGTCGAAGCACTATCCCGCTCCACTGCAGTGTGTGGAAGCCGTCCAGGCAGCGACGAAGCTCAGGTTTGACGAGGGCCTCGCCAAGGAACTCGACATCTTTATGGCGCTGATGAGGACGCCTGAGTCCGCGGCGCTGCGTCACGTATTCATGGCCGAGCGCGCGACCAGCAAGATTCACGATGTCCCCGAAGACACCCCGATTCGCTCCGTACGGAGCGTGGGCGTGATCGGCGCAGGCACCATGGGTGGGGGGATCAGCATGAACTTCCTGAATGCGGGCGTCCCCGTCACCATCGTGGAGACCACCCAGGAAGCGCTCGATCGCGGCCTGGCAACGATTCGCAAGAACTATGAGGGGCAGCTAAAAAAAGGCAAGCTCAATCAGGAGGCGCTGCAGCAGCGACTGGCGCTGCTGACGCCTGCGCTCGACTTCAGCCAACTTCGCGACTGCGATCTGATCATCGAGGCCGTGTTCGAGGATATCGGGGTGAAGGAAAAGGTGTTCAAGCAGTTGGATGAGGTCGCCAAGCAGGGCGCCATCCTCGCTACCAACACCTCTATGCTCGATGTAGACAAGATCGCAGCCTTTACCCGGCGGCCGCAGGATGTCCTGGGCATGCACTTCTTCAGCCCGGCCAACGTCATGAAGTTGCTTGAGGTGGTGCGGAGCAAGGCCACTAGTAAAGAGGTGCTGGCCACGGTGGTAAGACTCGCCAAGCAGATCGGCAAGACGGCCGTGGTGGCGGGGGTGTGCGACGGCTTCATCGGCAATCGCATGATCGAGCATTACAGCCGCCAGGCAGGTTTTTTGCTGGATGAGGGTGCCACGCCCCAGCAGGTGGACAAGGCCATCGAGAAGTTTGGCTTCGCCATGGGGCCGTTCCGAATGAGCGACCTGGCAGGTAACGACATCGGGTTAGCGATCCGCAGGCATCGGGCCGTAGTCAATCCAGACATGAAGTTCAGCGGAACCGCCGACAAGCTATGCGACATGGGCCGCTTGGGCCAGAAGACCGGCGCAGGATGGTACGACTACCAGCCGGGCAAACGTGACGCTATCCCGAGTGACGTCGTCCTAGAAATGATCGAGAAGCACCGTCAGGACTTGGGCATCAAGCCTCGCAAGATCAGTGACAAGGAGATCGTGGAACGCCTGGTGTATGCACTGGCAAATGAGGGGGCGCGAGTCCTGGAGGACGGCATTGCCAGTAAATCAGGCGACATCGACGTGGTGTACCTGACCGGATATGGCTTCCCCATGCATCGTGGCGGTCCGATGCGCTACGCCAGTCAGGTCGGCCTGTTCAACGTCGCGGAGACCATGAAGCGCTTTGCGAGCAATCCTCATGACGATGCGTCGTTCTGGGAACCGGCGCCGCTGATCAAGAAGCTCATTGCCGGTGGCAAGCAATTCAACTGACCATGCGAGACGCCCGCCTCGCAAATGAGGCAGGGCATGTAGCGGACCGCACGACAACTGTTGCTGGAAGCGATGGTGCGGGCTCTGCATGCATATCTCTTCACTATCAAGGACCGACATTATGACAAGCGCCGTGATTGTTTCCACTGCCCGGACCCCGCTCGCTAAGAGTTGGAAGGGTGCCTTCAACATGACCCACGGAGCCACACTGGGAGGTCACGCAGTCCAGCACGCGGTTCAGCGCGCTGGCATCGACGGAGCCGACGTGGATGACGTCATCATGGGTTGCGCGACGCCGGAAGGCGCCACGGGATCCAACATTGCGCGCCAGATCGCACTGCGCGCAGGGCTGCCGATCTCGACTTCCGGTATGACCATCAACCGCTTCTGCTCGTCGGGCCTGCAGTCCATCGCGACGGCATCGCAACGGATCATCGCGGGCGAAGGCGACGTATACGTGGCCGGTGGTGTCGAAAGCATCTCATGTGTGCAGAACGAGGCTAACAAACACATGCTGGCCGATCCGGTGTTGCTCCAGCGGAAGCCGGAAACCTACTGGAGCATGCTGCAGACGGCTGAACGAGTGGCCACGCGCTATCACATCAGTCGCGACGAGATGGACGAGTATGGCGCTGCCAGCCAGCAGAAGGCGGAGGCCGCGCAGCAGGCAGGCAAGTTCGACGACGAGATTGCCCCCATCACTGTCGTGACCGGCGTGGCAGACAAGCAGCTTGGCCTGGTCACCCGGGAGGTCACGGTTAGCGCAGATGAAGGCATCCGCGCCGGGACCACGAAGGAAGGCATCAGCGCCATCAAGCCGGCGCTGCCGGGTGGCGTTGTGGCCGCAGGCAACGCCAGCCAGTTTTCGGACGGTGGCGGTGCCTGTGTGCTGGTCCATGAGAAGTATGCCGAACGCAAGGGGCTGCAGCCGCTTGGCCGATTCCTTGGCTTCGCGGTTGCTGGTTGCGAACCGGATGAAATGGGAATCGGGCCGGTCTTCGCGGTACCAAAGGTGCTGAAAAATCTGGGCTTGAAAGTCGGCGATATCGACCTATGGGAACTCAATGAGGCGTTTGCGGTGCAGGTTATTTACTGCCGAGACCGGCTCGGCATTCCGGCAGACAAGCTGAACGTCAATGGCGGTGCGATCGCGGTCGGCCATCCCTACGGCGTCACCGGGCACCGCCTCACCGGCCATGCCTTGATCGAAGGCAAGCGCCGCAGTGCCAAGAAGGTGCTTGTCACGATGTGCATCGGTGGCGGCATGGGGGCCGCAGCCGTGTTCGAGGTCCTCTGAACGACGTTTTGTCGAGTGCATCGGCAGGGCCGCAGCGCACGACGCCGGGCGTCCAGAAGGTGATTGATAAGTAGAACGGGAGAGTCGGGCAAGTTTCCGCGCAGCGACGCGCTTTGCAACGCCAGACTCTCATGGTCGTGACGAAATGCGTACCGACTCGCATGTCAACGCTCGCCGGCCAGGACTTACCACAAAGGCAGCGCAGATGAATGAAGCACCTTTTCGCAAAATCTTGATCGCCAACCGAGGCGAAATCTCAATCCGTATTGGCAGGGCAGCAGCCGAACTCGGCGTCGCCTCGGTGGCGATCTACCCCGATGACGATGCCATGTCCCTTCATGTGCTTCGCGCGGATAGCGCGCAGCGGATTCCCGGCGTTGGCGCGGCTGCCTACCTGAACGTCGAAGAGGTTGTGCGCGCCGCCGTAGCAACCGGCTGCGACGCGCTGCACCCTGGCTACGGCTTTCTTTCGGAAAGCTCAGAACTGGCACGCGCCTGCCAGGCCGCTGGCATTGTCTTCATCGGTCCCCGACCCGAGGCACTGGATCTTTTCGGCGACAAGGGCGCGGCGCGGCGCCTGGCGAAACAGGCTGGAATTCCGCTTGCGCTGGGGACCGAGAACGCGACAACGCTGGAGGAGGCCAGGGCGTTTCTTGCGTCGCTCGGCTCGGGCGGTGCCGTGATGATCAAGGCGGTGGCTGGAGGCGGCGGGCGCGGCATGCGGGCCGTGCACAGCGAAGCCGAACTCGATGACGCCTTCGCGCGGGCAAGCTCCGAGGCGAAGGCTGCGTTTGGGTCGGACGCCGTCTACATTGAGGAGTTCATGACCGATGCACGCCATATCGAGGTCCAGGTCATTGCCGACGCATCCGGCAATGTCAGCCACCTGTATGAGCGCGAGTGCAGCCTTCAGCGCCGGTACCAGAAGGTCGTGGAGATCGCGCCTGCGCCGTGCTTGCCGGCGGAAGTCCGTGAGCGCTTGGCCGCTGCTGCGATCGGGCTCGCTCGAATCGGCGGCCTGCATACCCTTTGCACGTTTGAGTTCCTGCTGGACGGTCGCTCCGGCAGGGAGGGGCGCTTCGTCTTCATGGAGGCCAACCCCCGCCTTCAGGTCGAGCACACCGTCACGGAGGAAGTGACGGGCGTCGACCTCGTCCGGACGCAGATCGAGCTCGCGGCAGGGCGAACGCTTGCGAGCCTTGGCTTGCAACAGAGCCAAATTGGCCCGGCGCGGGGAACAGCGGTTCAGTTGCGTATCAACATGGAACGGGTGACGGCGGATGGCAGCGCTGTGCCTACCGGCGGTCGCCTGTCCGTCTTCGAAATCCCAGGCGGTCGGGATGTGCGCATCGACACTTTCGGCTACGCAGGCTATCAGACCAGCGCCTACTATGACTCGTTGCTGGCAAAGTTGATCGTGCGGTCCGAGTCTCAGGATCTGACCCAGGCGCTGGACCAGACCTACCGCGCCGCTTGCGAGTTCCGCATCGAGGGCGTTGAGACGAACCTGCCATTTCTGCAGTCGCTAATTAGTGATGATAGGGTGCGCCACGGTGAATTGGATACTGCGTTTATCGAGCGCAACGCGCGCCAGCTTCTCACGCGCAACTCGTCGCATCCGAAGCGCTTCGCTTCGTTGGCCGCAGCCGAAGCGGACGATCTGTCCCTCGTCGCGTTGCATCAACCCGAGGGCACGCACGCGGTAACATCGCCACTCACTGGCCGACTGATTTCCTACACGGTGGCGGAGGGCGACTTGGTGCGTGCCGAGTCGACGGTTGCGATAGTCGAAGCGATGAAGATGGAGCACGCCATTCCGGCAGGTATTGCGGGGACCGTGCGCACGCACTGTGCCGCCGTAGGCGATACGATGCTGCTTGACGCACCACTGGTGTACGTGGAGCCTGGCGATCACGACCTGGACGATGGCGTCGCGCATGTGGAAGTCGACCCCGACGCGATTCGGCCGGATCTTCGCGAGGTCCTGGATCGCCACGCGGAACTTAGCGATGAGGAGCGGCCGGATGCTGTCGCCCGGCGTCGCAAAACTGGGCAACGCACCGCACGCGAGAACGTCACCGATCTTTGCGATCCCAACAGCTTCATCGAGTATGGCGCGCTCGCACTCGCGGCCCAGCGTCAGCGCCGTTCGGTGAGCGAGCTCCGGGAGATCAGTCCCGCCGACGGGCTTATTGCGGGCATCGGGACCATCAATGCTCAGACGTCGGGCGTGAACGCCCGTTGCGCAGTGCTTGCTTACGATTACACCGTCTTCGCCGGCACCCAAGGGTTCATGGGGCACAAGAAGACGGACCGGTTGCTCCACCTTTGTGAGAAGTGGAATCTCCCGATCGTGATCTTTGCCGAAGGTGGCGGCGGCCGGCCAGGGGAGACCGACTACATGGGTGTGGCCGGGCTGGATATGCCTTCGTTCAAGCTGCTGGCCAGCCTGAGCGGTAAGGCGCCATCCGTCGCGATCGTGTCGGGCAGATGCTTCGCTGGGAATGCTGCCTTTGCGGGGGCCTGCGACTTGATTATTGCCACGAAGAACGCCAGTCTGGGGATGGGCGGGCCGGCGATGATCGAGGGAGGTGGGCTGGGACGCTATGCGCCGGAGGAAGTTGGTCCGGCTAAGGTGCAGGCCGCCAATGGTGTGATTGACGTGCTGGTCGAGGACGAAGCGGAAGCCGTTGCGGTCGCCAAGCGCTACATGTCCTACTTCCAGGGACGGGCGAACGATTGGACATGCCGCGATCAGCGACTGCTGCGTGCGGTTGTCCCGGAGAACCGCTCGCGGGCGTACGACATCCGGCAGGTTATCGAACTGCTCGCGGATGAGGACTCGGTACTGGAGTTGCGGCCGTCCTATGGCATGGGGATAATCACGGCGCTTGTCCGCATTGAAGGGCACGCCGTCGGGCTGTTCGCCAACAACCCGCACCACTTGGGTGGGGCCATCGACGGGGATGCCGCAGACAAGGCGGCTCGGTTCATTGAACTGTGTGAAGCCTACGCGCTGCCGATCATCTCGCTATGTGACACGCCCGGATTCATGGTGGGGCCGGAGGCCGAGAAGACGGCGCTGGTCCGACGGGTGTCTCGGATGTTCGTGGGGGCCGCGAACATCACCGTCCCGCTTCTGACGCTGGTGCTGCGTAAGGGCTACGGGCTCGGCGCACAGGCCATGGCTGGCGGCAGCACCATTGCGCCGTTCTTCACCGTGTCCTGGCCGTCAGGCGAGTTTGGTGGCATGGGCATCGAGGGCGCGGTCAACCTCGCCTATCGGAAGGAGCTGGCCGCCATCGAGGACGAGGATGAACGGCGCGCGCAGTTCGCACACTATGTCGAGGATCTGTATCAGAACGGAAAGGCCACCAACATGGCTTCGTTCCTTGAGATCGACGGTGTCATCGATCCGGTGCATTCCCGAAACTGGATTGTTCGTGCCCTCAATGCGATGTCGCTCCCGGTCAAGAGTGAGGAAAAGCGACGTCCCTTTGTAGCTCCACGATGAATCGGCCTGCCATGAAAACCCAAAAGCAACTTTTCCAGAAGTCATACGAGACCATCGAGCTCCAGCCGGTCGATGACGGAATTCTGATCGCCTGGCTGAACCGGCCTGAGCAACTCAATGCCTTCACCGTCACGATGGCCGAGGAGTTGGTGGATCTTTTCACTTCCGTCAACGACGACGATTCAGTTCGTGCCGTGGTCGTGACCGGCTCCGGCCGGGCATTCTGTGCCGGGATGGATCTGAATCGCGACGGCAACGTCTTTGGATTGAATGAGGCGCTTCGCCCCACGTTGCAGGATGTGCGCGAGCGGCTCGACGACCCCTTGATTCGAGACGGGGTCCGGGATACTGGCGGCCGCGTCACGCTGGCGATTCACGCCTGTCGTAAGCCCGTCGTGGCGGCGATCAACGGTCCGGCGGTTGGGGTCGGCGCGACGATGACGCTTGCGATGGATTTCCGCCTGGCATCGGAATCGGCTCGTATCGGCTTCGTCTTCAGTCGTCTTGGCATCGTGCCGGAGGCGTGTTCGAGCTGGTTCCTGCCGAGGCTGGTTGGGCTTCAGCGTGCGCTGGAATGGACGTATCGCGGGGAAGTCCTCAGCGCCCAGGATGCATGGGAGGGGGGGCTGCTCCATTCGCTGCACTCGCCGGAGACATTGTTGGATGCCGCTTGTACGCTGGCGCGGAGCATTACCAAGGGGAAGTCGCCGGTGTCGGTGGCGTTCATCCGCCAACTGATGATGCGCAACGTCGCAGCGGATCATCCCTTGGAGGCGCATCGGACCGATTCGCTGGCAATGTTCTATACGAGTATCGGCGATGGAAAGGAAGGCGTGGACGCATTCTTGCAGAAGACGTCGCCGGCCTTCTCACAGCGGGCGTCAGTCATGCCGGACTTCTACGAAGAGTGGACGAACCACAGGTAAAAACAGCGTTTCTGTCAATGGAAGGTTTCGATGGGGCGACAGGCAGCTCGGTATCGCGCCATCGGCGTTGGGAAGGCTTGACAGTTCATGGATAGCGCTTTCAAAGCGAATTGCAAAGTGAGGTCAGAGTGAAGACGAGGATCACGGAACTACTTGGAATCGAGCATCCCATCATCCAGGGTGGCATGCACTATGTCGGCTTGGCCGAACTGGCCAGCGCGGTGTCGAACGCTGGCGGACTGGGGGTCATCACTGGGTTGACTCAGCGGACGCCGGAGCTGCTTGCCAAGGAGATTGAACGCTGCCGCAGCATGACGGACAAGCCCTTTGGCGTCAATCTCACCTTCCTGCCGATGTTCAATGCGCCTCCATACCCCGAATACATTGCGGCGATCATTGAAGGCGGGGTCAAGGTCGTGGAGACCGCCGGACGCAGCCCGGAGCCCTATATGCCGGCGCTAAGGGCGGCGGGCATCAAAGTGATTCACAAGTGCACCTCGGTGCGTCACGCCTTGAAGGCTGAGAAGGTTGGCTGCGATGCCGTGAGTGTCGATGGCTTTGAGTGCGCAGGCCATCCGGGCGAGGACGATATTCCCAACATGATCCTGCTGCCCAGGGCCGCGGAAGAGCTGAAGATCCCCTTTGTCGCATCGGGCGGTATGGCCGACGCACGGAGCCTGGTTGCAGCGCTTTCGCTTGGTGCGGAAGGCATCAACCTCGGGACCCGCTTTGTTGCCACCCAAGAGGCGCCCGTTCATCAGAACGTCAAAGACGCGATTGTGGAGGCGACCGAACTTGACACGCGTCTGATCATGAGGTCGCTGCGCAATACTGAGCGCGTCCTCAACAATTCCAGTGTCGAACTGGTGGGCAAGATCGAGCGCGAGAAGGGCGACGCGTTGACGATCGACGACATTCACGATCAGGTCGCCGGTGTATACCCGAAGGTCATGATCAACGGGGATATGGCTGCGGGCGCGTGGAGCTGTGGCATGGTGGCCGGGCTGATCCGGGATATCCCAACCGTGCAGGAGTTGATTGACCGAATCATGCACGACGCGGAGCGGATCATTCATGGTCGACTGGTGGCCATGCTTGGAGGAGTCTCGCGGGCCGCATAACGCTTGTACCGGCCATTGAACGCGTCGCCGACTCCGGGTCTCGAACTCAGGACCGTTCCTGACACGGGGAATGGAGTCGGCAAAACTTCGAACATTTTGTCATTCTGTGTCGCCCGTAAAGGGTGAATGGATCCGTACCATGTCCTTGCTTGAATTCGCGAACAGCTTCCAATTTGACTCTATCGAATTCAATGACCGTGGCAAACATCTTCCTCCTTCGGTCGCGGCCGCACTGCCGGAGGAGGATGTCGTAGTGTTTCTGGTGGCCGATGAGGATTCGGACACCACCGGGTTCAGTCAGCGCTATGGCTTCAGCCTGGAAGACTGCGCAAACACGATCGTGATCCGATATATCAAGGATCGGATGGAGCAATATGCTGCGATAGTGACACTCGGGTCCCGACGCCTGGACGTCAATGGCGCAGTGAAGGAAGTGCTCGGGGCAAAGCGCCTGTCGTTCGCCAAACGCGAGGTCGCGACGGAGATCACCGGCATGGAGTTCGGCGGGATTACCGCGTTTGGCCTGCCCGGCGACATGCGCGTGTTGATCGATGCGGAGGTCATGAAGCGCCAGTTTGTCGTGGTGGGTGCCGGGTGCCGGGAAACCAAGATTCTGCTGGCGCCGGCTGTGCTAGCGAAGCTTCCGAACGCGGTGGCGGCCCACCTGACGGTGGCCCAGCCCGATCTGTAACCCGCTAAACAAGCCGGCTGCAATGGTACATCTCATGGGCGTTTAAGGGGCGTTCGCTTCATGAGGTAGCCCCGTCGCGGCGAGATCGGTTGCTTGCAATCCATGGCAGTCCACCGGAGGGGCGTCTTGCCTGCATCCGCCATGGCATGTGGAGAGCGCCTCGCACTGGTCGACAACTAGCAGCGCCATGTTTGCGACGTCGCCGACAAGCATGACGCCTACCTGGGCACTTTCCTGAGCGAGGACGACGCCCATCAGCGACTGTCCGAGCTCAACGTGATCGAGCAGGTCAGCGATGTCTGCAGGACCACCGTGGACCAGGATGTCTGGGCCCGCGCGCAGCTCGTCACCGTGCATGGCTGGATGTATGGCTTGTCCGGCTGCGCGATTTGGGCATGGCCGCCAGCAGCAACGACGAACTGCACGAGCTGCTGGCCGCGGCCTGCCGGCAGTAAGGCAATCCGCCTTCGCGTCAGGCCGGCTCCTATGCCGTTGCCCGTATGGACCATTCCTCCCCCCGCCGATGAGCGCGCTCCAGTCAATCTGCAAGCGGGCACAGGTACGTCAGTGCTGTCTGGCGGCGTTGAACCTTGAATTGGAAGGATATACCGAAGGTTTCATTGAAAGCGAAAGAAGCTTCCGAAATCTGATTGATTTTCGTGGAAATCGGCAACCGTTTTCACGTGGGGCGCGATAAAGTCCCGCTCAGAAAACTTCATGTCGGGACCTGCTTCTCGCTGTGGAGTGTCTCGCATGCGAGACGTAGGACGCATAGGCGCCTTTCCCCACCAACATCCCCACTATGCGCTTTGGTATGGCAGCACCTCGATGCACACAATGTGGTCTTCGGGAAAGGGGCCGGGTGTCGACCGTACCGGCGACGCCTTCCGCCATGGCAATCTCGCGGGTTCGTCCAAGCTCGGGGGCGTGGTCGTAGTCATGGGCGATGACCATACCTGCGAGTCGTCGTCGACATGCCATCAAAGCGAGTTCGCAATGGTGGACGCAATGATTCCTGTCCTGAGCCCCGCCGGCGTTCAGGAGATTCTCGATTACGGCATCATCGGCTGGGCGCTTTCCAGGTACAGCGGCTGCTGGGTGGGAATGAAGTGCGTCAAGGATACGGTCGAAGCGACGGCCTCGATTGACGTGAGTATCGACCGTGTCAACAGCGTCTTGCCCGAAGGCGTGGCGTTTCCCGCGGACGGCGTCAACATTCGTCAGCCGGATACGCCGCATGCGCAGGAAGCAAGGTTGCACCAGTACAAACTTAATGCGGTTCGCGCGTTTGCACGCAGCAACCGCATTGACCGCGTCGTGATCAAGGGCGAGGCCGCAAAGTTCGGCGCCGTGACCCATGGCAAGAGCTACCTTGATGTGCTGCAAGCGCTCGACAGTCTCAACCTCTCGGAGGAGGATACCGAGAAGCTCGGAATGTGTCTATACAAGGTCGGCATGCCTTGGCCACTGGAGCCAGAAGGTGCCGCGGACTTTGCCAGCGGTCTGGACAAGATTCTCGTTGTTGAAGAAAAGCGGAGTCTCATCGAATCCCAACTTAAGGAGCACATGTATGGACGGGCGGGGGCGCCCGCGATTGTTGGCAAGCTCGATGAGCATGGTCGGACCCTTCTCCAGTCTGAGATGGCGCTGGATGCCAATCAGATCGCAGTCGCCATTGGCGAGCGCCTGTTGGAAATCCAGGAATCCGACACGCTGCGTCAGCGCGTTGAAGAGATCCGCGCATACCGAACCCCGAAAGACATAGTCGATACCCTGTCTCGGAGCTTTTACTTCTGCAGCGGCTGTCCGCACAGTTCGTCAACGGTGTTGCCCGAAGGGAGCAAAGGCTACGCGGGGATCGGCTGCAGTTGGATGGCCCAAACGATGGATCGCTCAACACTCGGATTCACGCACATGGGTGCGGAGGGAATGTCTTGGGTTGGTGAAGCGCCGTTCTCACGCCGCAAGCACATGTTCCAGAACATTGGTGACGGGACATACTTCCATTCCGGCTTGCTGGCCATTCGTGCCGCCGTCGCGGCGAAGACCAACATCACCTACAAGATTCTGTTCAATGATGCCGTCGCGATGACTGGCGGCCAGCGACATGATGGACATCTCAGTGTGCCGAGCATTGCGCAGCAGGTGTATGCGGAAGGGGTGAGGCGTATCGTCGTCGTCACCGACGAGCCGGACAAGTATCCATCGGGAATCCAATGGCCACCGGGGCTGACTATTCATCATCGCGACACCATCAATCAGGTGCAGCGCGAACTGCGCGAGGTCGTAGGTACTACCGTTCTGATCTACGATCAGACGTGCGCGGCGGAGAAGCGGCGGCGGCGCAAGCGCGGCACGTTTCCCGATCCGGCAAAGCGTGTACTCATTAACGATCTGATATGCGAAGGCTGCGGTGACCGCGGCGTGCAATCCAACTGCGTTTCCGTGCAGCCGTTGGAGACGGAATTCGGAAGGAAGCGGCAGATTGAACAGTCATCGTGTAACAAGGATTTTTCCTGCGTCAAGGGGTTCTGTCCGAGCTTTGTCACAGTGTTGGGCGGCAAGCTTCGCAAGCCGGAACGCGGTGCCGGATCGACGCCGTTCCTGGCGCTGCCGGAGCCCAATCGTCCTTCGCTGGACAACCGGGTCTATAGCATCCTGGTGGCAGGGATGGGCGGCACCGGGGTAGTCACCATCGGCGCAATACTCGGCATGGCAGCGCATCTGGAAGGGCGCGGTTGCGGTTTGCTCGACATGGCAGGTCTGGCTCAGAAGGGGGGGTCAGTTTGGAGTCATCTGCGTTTCGGAGCCACACCCGAGTCGATCAAAGCCGTTCGCATTGCACCCGCCGGGGCAGACCTCGTTTTGGGTTGTGACATGATTGTCGCCGGCAACTCCAAGACGCTGGCGGCAACGCAACTTGGCAAGACGGCCGTGGTGGTAAACACCCACGAGATGATGCCAGGCGATTTCACGCGCAACGCGGACCTGCGATATCCGCGCGACGCACTGCGCCGCAACCTGGTGAAAGCCGGGGGGAAGGAGCGGGCGGTGTTTATTGATGCCGGAAGGCTCGCCACGGCGCTGATGGGTGACGGCATCGCCTCGAACATGTTCATGCTGGGGTTTGCTTATCAGCAAGGGCTGATTCCGGTGTCGGCGCAGGCCATTGAAGAAGCGATTGCGCTCAGCGGGACTGCCAGGCAAATGAACAAGGACGCCTTTGAGTGGGGGCGCCGCTTCGCCGTCGATCCTGCGGCAGTCGAACGCATTGTGGTGTCCAAAGCCAAGGCCGCCAGTTCCAGTGTGTCCCCGGTGCCCGTGCATGGCTTGCATGACGCGATCAAAATGCGTGCTGACTTCCTGTGTCCCGTGAGAATGGAGTTTGGCAAACCGCCAACTAAGTATTTGTCAAATTCCGATTGATGGACCGGAAACCCTTGCGGGAAAAGGCTTTGACAAATGGCGGTCGCCGTCTCCATTGAGACGTCGGAAAGGGTGGCGATTCACCTTTTTTCGACGGTTATATAGCACCCTTTCGGCTTCATGCTCGTGTAGCCCGGTCGATACCTCAATATAGACCATTCGCGAGAACGTTGTCCGCTCTCTATCAATTTGTTTCGGCTGCGGTAACCGTACTCGGAGAATCGTACTGGCGCACTCGCCCGCATGTGCGGCAGATTGACAGCATGAACTCGCATCGCGAGCAACCCGACTCCGCTTAGCCGAGGCAGATTCCGCTTAGTTCGCCGGGACGCTGGACGCGGCGGTTCCATCAGTGCCGACAGCACGGCTGCGCACTCCGGTCTGCCAGCAAGGCTGTGGCTCGCTAGAGGGCGAAGACGCGCAGATGCGCAGACGCCAAACGCATGCTTCTGGCTCCGTCTTCGTTGGCCGCTCACCCTCCCGCGAACAAAAGGATGGTTTCCGACATGCTTTCCACGGCTGTGAAGCGCGAAGGTATGAGCTCTACAGAAGTCGATTTAGAGCAGCCGTGCAGGTCCGAAGGACTGTCGGTGGTCCCGGGGCGCGGTCTGGCCGACAGGTCACCGAGTATGCGGCTGCGATTGCTGTGTACTTCCGCCTTTAGACGACACGGAGAGTGTGTCCCAGTGGCCCGTGCAGATTCAAGGAATGAATCTGTTCGAGTATCTTCGGTGAAGCGGTGAAGCGGTGAAGCGGTGAAGCGGTGAAGCGGTGAAGCGGTGAAGCGGTGAAGTGTGCACGGACAATAAAGTTAGAAAAATCGCGTCAATAAAGTCAGAAGAAATCGTCATCAAACACGCGGAGACCTATATCTGGCGTGGCTTTCCCGGACTTTAGTGACAGCCTGCATAGATGGCTGGCCACATATGCTTTATATGGCAGCACCTTCGCCACGAGTATACGATGAGGCACTACACCGCTTATCCGGCGCGGCGATAAGAGCACTCAGTAGTAAGGCCCGGGATTTGGAGGTCACGGTTTTCGAATCTTGCGCACTCAATGGCACGATTCGGTGGTGCTTACCCCAAGGAAGCGGAAAGGCGCGCTTTTGATTAACCTTAGAAGGTACGCGCGCTGACTTCGAAGCGGTGGGGTATGTATAATGAAATTGATGATTGAGCTGACCGAAGAACTTTACGCACGAGTCGCTGATATAGCCAGATCAGAGCAGACGACGCGCGAAAAAGTGATTCTCGATGCAATCCAAGCCTATGTTCCCAAGCGGCGGGTGACGGTGGAGTCAGTAGATGCTTTTGGCCTTTGGAGGAACCAGGCACCAGCCACGCGCCGATATGTAGAGTCAATTAGATCAGAATGGGGGGATGAGGCGATCTAATCTCATCTCCAGCCGAGTCGAAAGACATAGCCGACGCAGGATCCCAGCTTCCGAAGTTAGTAGAAGCCGCGATCGCTGTTGAAGAAATTATGGTCAACCGGGGGGCAGTGGTGCGGCTGCTACCGTTTCCCCAACAGATATCCGAGCGCCGCCTTGGCGCGCTAGCAAGGGGGAGATCCGTTTCTCCGGTCGACTTGGATCTACCTTTGCAGGCTTCTACTGACCCTAGATTGCAGAAATAGGGAGGCCAGATTCGGCCTAGACTGCTCTTGGACGCGGGGCGCAGAAGCATGGGCTTCGAAATCATGCGGAGGAAAGTCGACGTCTTCGCCGACGTCGGGCATGTCCAGCAATACGTCGGCGAACCACAATCGCGACGCTGCCTCTCGGGCGCGGCCAGCCGATAGTAGCGATTGCGACCGCGGGTCTCCACAGCGAGCAGCTCGCCTTTGCTGAGCCGGGTCGGGGTGTCCGCTCCCGGTCGAGGCGAACAGGCCAGCGATCAATGCCAGTTCGCCGGCGGGCCGGGCGCTGATCAAGTCCTCCGATTCGTGAGAAGACCCGTCAGACGAAAGCTCTAGCTGCTAAATTTCGAGCACAATTTTTTCGCTGAGCGAGCGTGAACAACAGGGCGTCATCTGAGTATTGGTTTGTTTCTCATCGTCAGTCTGATACTGATCGCGATGGTCGGGGACGCCCTCGATAACACGCGTCAGACAGGTCCCGCACACTCCTTGCTCGCATGAAAGCGGGACCGAAACGCCAGCGTTCATCAGCGCCTGCGCAACCGTGACGCCAGCGGGTACAGCCACCGAGACCCCGCTCACAGCGGCGACAACAGTGAAGGTGCTGCCGTCGGTCGAAACCTCCGCCTTGAAATGCTCGGAGTGGATCTGCCCGGGCTCCCAACCGAGGGCGATGGCACCTTCGGTGACGAAGCGGATGAAACCTTCCGGACCGCAGACATACAGGTGGGTCCCTTCTTTCACGTCCGGTAGACATGCTTCCAGCGAGAAACGCTGCGCAGGAGCGCCTTCGTCATAGTGAAACTCGACTTGGGACGCAAAGGCCGACGATGCAATCTCGGCCGAGAAAGCGGTGCGACGACTGCTCCGCGTGCAGTAATGCATCGTAAAGGGCACATCCTCCGCATGCAGCTTGTGCGCCATCGACAGCAAGGGCGTGATGCCGATTCCCCCTGCGAGCAGAACCGCCTGCTCGGCAGCTGTCGCAAGGTGGAAGTTGCAACGCGGCTCGCTGATTCGAATGACCTGGCCTGGCGCGAATGTGCTGTGGATTTCTGCAGACCCGCCCCGGGAGGTTTCATCACGCAGGATTCCTAAGCGATAACGATGACTTTCGGAAGGGTCGTTACATAGCGAGTATTGCCGTATGAGCCCTGGGGCAATATGGACATCCACATGGGAGCCTGCCTCGAAGGGCGGCAGATTCCCACCATCCGGCGAGACAAGTTCCAGCGAGATGATTCCCTCGGCAGTGTCATCTCGATTTGCGATAAGAACATTCAGGCAACGTTCGTGAGTGGTCATGCCAACCTCGCGTGGTTGCTTGGCGTATGAGAGCGTGTCATGCCGTTAATCCGCTTTCTGATCCTCGTTGAGCAAGCGCTCGAGGATGCGCCGATAGCGAGCGGGGCCTGCATCGATGGCCAGCAGCGTGGG
>NZ_JBYSYA010000016.1:0-126600 GCF_058782785.1 Cupriavidus sp. FW306-01-F10A | reverse complement strand
CGCGGCCGCGGCGCGCAGGCCGCCGCGCGCACGATAGCGCCGTTAGCGCGCCGTGTCGCGGCAACCGGCCCGCGCGCCCAGTCCCGCAACTATGGCGGCCATGGCGTCGGCTGCCCACACTGCGGCGGCCGTCGCATGCATGTGCGCGGGCCGGTGACCATCATCGTCCGTGGCGCATGAATCGTCGCCAGTGACACCGATCGGAACGGGGGCCGGCCATGAACCTGCAGCGATTCCTGAGCGCAAAGATTCGCGGCCTGTCCGCGCGCCTGTCGCGGCTGGCCCGGGTCGACAACGCCTTTGTCGGACTGCGCCCGCAAGACATGCCCCATGCGCCTTCGCAGCAACATTTCGACACGGCCAACGCGCGGCTGGCCCAGGCCGAGCAACGCATCCGCGCGCGCTTCGATCAGATGCTGCCGGACTGGCAGCAGAGGCCTGCGCAACGGGTGTTGATCGAGGTGGCGCTGGTCGAGCGCGAACTTGACCGCGCGCGGCGGCTGTTCGGCATGTTCTACGAAGTGTTCGCGCAGCGGGGCACGAGCTTCGGCCCGTCGCTCGCCGCGCACGACGTCATCGCCGAAGACTGCTACCGCGCCGTTCGACGCGCCGCGCCGCGCGTCTTCGATGGCCCGCTGCTCAAGCCGGTCTGCTACATGGAGCACGGCTATTCTCCCGCGACGATGCGCCGTGGCGTGGCGCTGTCGCGGCTGCTCGGCGAGACCAATCCCTTTCCGCTGATCCGCATACCCTGGGACCGAGACCAGCCATGGCAATCGGTCTTCCTGCATGAAGTCGCACACAACCTGCAGGCCGACCTCGGCATCTGGAGGGAGAACCGCCAGGCCGTACTCAGGCGCACCATGGGCAAGACGCGCGATCCCTTTCTCGCCACCGTCTACGGCCGCTGGCACAAGGAGATCTTCGCGGACCTCGCGGCCATCCTGCTCGGTGGCCCGGCGGCGGCCTGGGGCATGGCGGATTTCCTCGCGCACCCCCAGCCGCGCACCATGACCTACCGGCCCGGCGGCGCGCATCCCACCGCCTACCTGCGTGTCTACCTGCTGGCCGAAATGCTACGCCGGCTCGGCTTCACGCGCGACGCCGCACGGCTGTTACGGGTTTGGCAAAACCTGTACCAGCCCTCCGCCGGGCACCGCATACCCGCCGCGCTGATGCAGAGCGTGCCGCGCATCGTCCCGGACGTCGTCGACGAGATTGCGTTCCAGACGCGCCGCAACCTCGCCCAGCGCGCCCTGGCCGACATCATTCCCTTCTCGCGTGACGACGAGGCGGCCATTCGCGAAGGCGCGCGGCTGCTTGCGTCCGAACGTGAAACCGGACTGCCTCCCCGCCACCTCGTGAGCGCCGCGCACTACGCGATAGTGGACGGGCGCATCCCGCCGAGGCGCCTCGCGCACTGCGTGATCGGCCAGCTGAGCGCGCGCATGGCCTCGCGACGCCCGCGCGCAGCGCCGTACGAGCCGCAACCTGCGCTATTGCACCTGGTGTCGTAGGCGCGCACGACAACACGCATCACGCCGTTCAACGCAACAGAGGATCACCATGGCCTATCCCGCGATTCCCCAACCGGTTCCGTCCGGCTCCGACGGCAAACCCACGAGCATCGGAAACAGCCAGCGACTCGCCTTCGATACCCTGCTGCGGCGCGAACTGAAGATCGGAGATCCCAACGACGCCCAGCAGATCGCGAGAGCATTGCTGGACCGTTACCAGTCCGACGCGCGCGCGCAGGGTATCGGCGGCGAGGCTCAGGGACTGCCGTTCCTGAATACCGCGGCTCCACGGCCCTCGGCCATCGCTGCGCCGGAGGCGACCGCGACCAATCTGGATCTGGATCAGGCCCGGGCGGATGTGGAGCAGGATCTGCAGCAACTGATCGCGAGCAACCTGACCAAGGACATCCGGCCAGAGCTGGAGGGGTGGCATCAGACCCTGTCCCTCACCATCGACGATGGCGTCGCGGCGGCACGCCAGTCCCTCGACCCCTACAGCCGGGACCGGGCTTTCGCCGCACGGCGGCGCCTGGGCGAATATGCCAGGCTGGCGCGGATGGTGGGCGCGCTGTCCACCGAGCTGAACGAAAGCTATCGCAATCTCGGGCAGAGCCTCGACGAAGTGGCTGCGGTGCTTCTGGTGTTGATGGGCGAGGCGCTCGCCAATACAGGCTTCCAGGGCGGGCGCACATTACTGCGCGTGCCCTACTCTGAACTGCAGGCGCGGCGCGACCAGGTGCTGGTGTGCCTGCGCAATATGTCGGGCGTGGCTCAGGAATCGCTGGACCAGAACACGATGCCGCGAGGCCTGGCCGCCTATCGCGGCCTGCACGCCAGTCTCGAAGCGCATGGCCAGTCGGACCTGCGGGCACTGCTCCACGAAGCCGACCTTTCCCGTGCGATGGACGAAATGATCCAGCTGTGTGCGGGAGGCTCGAGCGACGGGCTGCGCCGGGTCGGCGCGACCGCATGGAACATGCTCGGGCGGTTCTCGCGCTTCGTGCAGGTGACGCTGCACCTGCCGGTCCGCGACGCGCCACCGCTGCTGGCGTTCCAGGACGCCCTGCAGTTGTTCGTGGACGGCTTCCAGGCTTCCGGCGGCCTGCGCCTCCTGCGCATTGCGCGTCCCAGCGTACTGATGTATGGCCTTTACGGAGGGAGCGGCACCACCTTTGCCGAGCAGCGCCTGATGAATCTGGTCAGTCTGCGCGGCAGATTTGCTTCGACCATCGACTGTGTCACCCGTTGCGACTGCGACCCCGATACGCTCAAGCTGCAGGTCCTGCTTGACCGCGTCCTGCACGATCTCGACCGCGCAATCGATCTCTACGCCAACGGCACCGAAGAGTTTGGCATGCCGGAACAGCGTGCCGCCGCCCACGCCATCTTTGCGCTGGCGCTGCGTTACCCCAATGTCTGGCTCGATGCCGCTGCACCGATGAAGGACATCACCAATCCCGACAACCCGACGGGCGCAATGCTGTCGGAAATGGCCGCACTGCTGATCCCGGCAGGGGTCAGCTTCGCCGCCCTGCAGGATCCGGTCATCCCCGCGCCCCAATGGGGTGTATGGGACAAGCACACCATTGATCACTTCGATCTGACAGGGCCGGCAGGACCAACACCGCTCGCCTGGCTGATGCATGGCGAGCTTGTGCTCCAGCTGCAGGCCGAGCGCGCACTGCGGCCCATCGTCGAACAGATGACATCCGGCTGCATTCCGGCCTCGGATGTGCTTGCAGATGCGACGCTCGCCCCCGTCTATCACAGTCCGCCACATATGGGGACCTTTGGCAATATCGGAATGCTGCCGGGATACCAGCGCGGCGCGTTGATGATGATCGAGCAGCGCGTGCCCGAGTGGCACCGGCGCAACCGCGACTATCGCGAGCACGCCCCGCAGATTCCGCCGCATCCGGACGGCTCGATCGATCGTATCGCGCACGAGTTGGGGGAACGGAATCGCCGGCGACTCCTTACGCCGGGCACGTCCGCCGTGCCGCCCGCCGCTGCCCCCGCCCCTCTCACTCCCGGTGCGGCTGATGCCTTCGACGGCGCCGAAGGTACTGGCGCCGACGGTACCGGAGCGGGCCCTGCGGGTCCCGACGGCGGCCCTGCCAAGGCCTGACCCCCGACGACGGAGCGCATCATGAACTTCCAGACCACCGAAACCATTCAGCGCCTGTGGGAGACCTTTCTGCAGGAGCAGCTGGCCAGCCTGCCGCCCGACCAGCGCGACGCCTTCGCGTCGCAGTTCGAGCAGCGTTACTCTGAGCTGTTGTCCAAACCCAATGGCAGCGGGGAGGAAGGCTTCTTCGATCTGCTCGGCCTCGGTCCGCAGGGGGCAGTCGGCTTCGAGAAGATCGGCTATCCCTATGTACAGCCTGACTTCGACGATTCAATCATCCCGAGCCAGTTGCATGCGGCTGCCGAGCTGTACTTTATCTATCAGCACGAGCGCATGAAGATCTTTGAGGTGGTGGAGACCCTGCTGCGCTTGTTCCGCCTGGGGAAGATGCGCATCCAGCGCGGCCCCGGCGCGCGCGGACTCTATCTGCTCGAAAAATGGCGGCCACTGCGCTACACCCGGCAGGACCGCATGGTGGCCTATCGGCGCGCCTTCAACTATGGCACCGCGCAGGCCCCGGCCGGCGCAGTGGTCAACCGCAATTTCCATCGCCAGATGGTCGGCTTCATGGTGGCGATGGGCCAGTACTTCCGCGATCTGCTGATCGGCGAAGTCATCCGGGGCGGACAGCTGATCGACCAGCGTCCCTTCGGCAGCGTCGGCACCATCCAGCGCATCGGACTCGACCTGCGCTATGCGCTGGACCGGTCCACCTACGGCAATATCTTCGCGCTCGCGATGGAAACCGGGCATTACCTGATCCAGGTGCTCAAGCTGCTGGATTCGCCCGACATCAAGAAGGCCTTTGACGCCAACACCAAGTGGGATGTGGTCGAGATCGTCTCGAATCGCTATCTCGGCGGGGTGGCCGAGCCCTCGCAACGGGCCAAGATGGCCGAAAGCGGCCGGCGGATCCTGCAGTTTGTTGCGGACAATGATTTCAAGACCGCAACCGATCCGATCCTGTTCCAGAGCGTGGTGCGGCCCATGGGCGCGCACGCGGAAGCGTGGGTCGCCGCGTACCGGATGACGCCCGAGGGCCGAGGATTCCCCGGCGTGACACACGCGCTGAACAGCGTGCTCGGCGTGCCGCAGGCTGCGGCCTGACCGTGGCGCGCCGTACATTTGCGCATCCCTGACCGCGGCTGACACGGAGACGCCCCGCCATGCATGCTGAGGACATGATCGTATCGGTACGGCAACGCAAGCTCGCCTGCATCCTCGATCCCGCGCTGGTGCTCGGGTCGCCCTGGGGGCCGAGCCTGGCGTTGCGGCTCACGCGGGTGCTGGAGCCCTGGCTCACGCGCGCGTTCTGGCAGGTCATCGATGCGAGCGAGATGGTACTGCCGAGCCTCTCGGCCAACGGCGCGGCACTGGACAGCGGCGGCGCCGTGCCGCCGCCGCTCGAACCCGCTCTGATTGCGTGGATCGCGATGCGCGACTGCACCGATGCCGCGTCGTGGCCGTTTCGCTGGGTCGGAGACAACGTGGCCGGTTCCCAGCTTGGCGACGCTGCCGACCATGCCGTGGTCGAGCGCTACGAGGTCCTGCTCGACGCCCTGCTGCGCCGCTGCGAGGGAGCAAGGCCGGCGCTCGGCCCAATGCCCTCCCCCTGGTGGGATCCGCTCGCCATCGCCCTCGACACGCTCGCACTCTCCGCCACGCTCGATGCCGCCATCGTGCTGACCACGCTTGATGGTGACGGCGCACCGTGGCCGGTGGATGCCCTGTGGCGAAGCGGCGTCGACGTGCGGCATCTGGACCCGCTGCCTTCCGAATCCCTGTTCGGCGCCGAGCGCTCGCTGCTGCGCGACGCACTGGCAGCGGCAGGCGTGGCCGGGCTCGCCGAACGCCTGCCCAGGCTGGCCGCGCTGCATGTGATGGCGTCGTCGCCGCACCATGCTTGCGTCGATGGCCCGCTGGTCGGGACCGGCCATCATGCCGACCCCTGGCAGCAAGCCACCGCCTGGTGGTATCCCCTTTGCCCCACGCCGGCGATCGGCACACCGGCCCCGCAAGGAGCCGAAGCATGAGCGCAGCAATCGACCAGTTCGTCGACGCCATGCTTGACGATGCCGTTCGGCACTGGACGCGCGAGCGCGGACGCGCCGGGGATGCCGACCCTGCCGTCGGCCGCAACGAATGCCTGCCGGCCTCGCGCGCCCGGCATCTGGCATGCCGTGATCTGGCCGCCGCTGAGGCCCGGCCGCGCGGGCAGCGTCCGGCGCTCATCGTCATCAATAACCTGCGTGGCCGTTGCGCCGAGCAGATCCTGGTCGAACGCCTGTGCCTGCGCGGCTTCGATGTGCGCAACCAGCTCCGCATCGGCCCGCGCAGGGGCGGCTCGGTGCTCGATCTCACGCCGATGCCGGCTGCCCCCAAGCGCCTGCCGGCCGGCCTCGAAAGCAAGCTGCTACACGCAACCGATTACCGCGACGCCAACGGACGGCTACGCCTGGGCCATCTTGCGCGACAGGTGGTGCGCGACGTGGACCAGGTGCGGCGCCATATGCGCCAGTCTCGGACCAGCGCCGTGCCCGGGCTGCCGCAGCGCGTGCGCCTGTTCTATCAGGTCAGCGGACGCGTGACCGATGCGGAGCTGCACCATATCGCGCACACCGTCTACGACACCGTCGCGGCCGAGAACCGGCGCGCGCCGAGACAGCCGCAGGTCGCCGCCACCGTGGTGCGCAGGATGCGATAGGAGATGGCTCCCATGTCCCGCCCGATTCCGCTCGTCCAGCAAGCCCTGTCCCGTCCGGCCGGCCGCGACGGTGCACGCCCCGTTCCCCGAATCAATGCCGACGAACTCGTGGCGGTGTCCGTCCTTGGGCAGATCGCCCATCCCGTGGGGCGCGCCTCGCCCTACCGCATTGGCTACGACGGCGTGCCGCGCGTCCTGCCAGGTACCGGCGGCATCGTGGTCAATAAGCGCATCGGCGATCCTTGCGTCGGGTTGGCGGGCGACCATATCGAGCCGGGGGTCGCCCTGCACAACAACGGGCGCGAGATCGTCGGCCCACGCGACGGACCCAACAGCGCCCTGCTGACCTATGCCTGCGTCGGCAATCCGGCCCGTGTGGTCAACGGAGCGTGCGCGGGCCGGACTGGTGTGGTGACGGGCAAGCACGGCGGCGTCAACCACGTGCTGGTGGACTTTCCCACGGAGGTGCTGGTGCGCCTTTGCATCGGCGACCGCATCCAGATTCTTTCGCATGGACTGGGATTACGACTCCGCGACCACCCCCGAATCGAAGTCCTCAACTGCTCGCCGCGCCTGCTGGCGCGATGGGGCCTGCTGGAGCGCGATGGCCAGCTCCATGCGCCGGTCACGCATCTGGTGCCGGCGCGCGTCATGGGCTCCGGGCTGGGAAAGAACAATGCATGGCGCGGGGATTACGATATCCAGCTGTCGGACCGGCAGGCACGTGAGCGCTACCGTCTGGGCAGCCTGCGCTTCGGCGATATGGTGGCGATCATCGGCGCCGATACGCGGCGGGGGCCGCGCTACGCCAATGACCGCGTGACCATCGGCGTCGTGGTGCACGGCGACAGCACGGTCAGCGGGCACGGCCCGGGCGTGACGCCGCTGCTCACAGGACCCGCCTCGCTGCTGCGGCCGCTGCTCCGCCCGCAAGCCAATGTAGCGGAAATCCTCGGCGTGCGGCGAGCCGCGCCGCCACATACCCAGCTGACACTGCCGGAGCGCGACCGGCGCGTTCGCTGCGCGGTGCCAGAAGCGCCACCGCGGCTGGCGTTCGCCACGCGGTAGGGCGAAGGTTCTGGTGCAAATACGAAACGCGGGAAGGTCGCGACCCGGTTGTCGGACATCTCAGCAAGCGGAAGCATCGCCATCCAGGCGGCACGAGTAGGAAAGCCCCGGTGAGCCGCGGCAACATCGGGCAATACCGGGCACCCGCTCGGGGCCTCCCCCAAGTCATCACGCAAAATGCGCCGCTTACGTAACTTGCCATCAGATTGCCCTAGCAGGTGCGAAGGCGACCGGCAGAACCGAATCCACGGTTATGCCATTTCTGCATAACCATGCATTGCGCCCCGACAACCCATGAAATCTTGGCATCGAACGTGGTGCAGGCGCGGCCGATTCCATAGACTTCGCCAACAGTGCTGAACCCAATTTGCGCGAGGGGCGTAACCATGACTGCCGGACTCTTCAGAACCGAACATGACCTCCTGGGTGACCGTAAAGTCCCGGTCCAGGCCTACTACGGCGTGCATACGTTGCGCGCCGTCGAGAATTTCCCTATCACAGGCACCCCGATCTCCATCTACCCGGAGCTGATCAAGGCGCTGGCGGCGATCAAGCAGGCCGCGGCGCAGGCCAACCATGAGCTGGGCCTGCTCGACAAGGCGCGCTGCGACGCGATCGTCGGCGCCTGCCAGGAGCTGATTGCCGGGAAGCTGCGCGACCAGTTTGTCGTCGATGTGATTCAGGGCGGCGCCGGCACCTCGACCAACATGAACGCCAATGAGGTGATCGCCAACCGCGCGCTCGAACTGCTCGGCCATCAGAAGGGCGAGTACCAGCACCTGCACCCGAACGAGCACGTCAACATCGGCCAGAGCACCAACGATGTCTACCCGAGCGCGCTGAAGGTCGCTACGTGGTTCGGTATCGCCGGTCTTGTGGACGCCATGGCGGTGCTGCGACGGGCCTTCGAGGCGAAGGCCGACGAGTTCGCCCACATCATCAAGATGGGCCGCACTCAGTTGCAGGACGCCGTGCCGATGACGCTCGGCCAGGAATTCAGCACCTACGCCGTGATGCTCGGAGAGGACGAGGCGCGCCTGCGCGAAGCCGCGATGCTGATCTGCGAGATCAACCTCGGTGCCACCGCGATCGGCACCGGCATCACCGCGCATCCGTCGTATGCGCCGGTGGTGCTGCGGCGCCTGCGCGAGATCACCGGCATCCCGCTGGAGACCGCACCCAATCTGATCGAGGCCACGCAGGACTGCGGCGCCTTCGTGCAGCTCTCCGGCGTGTTGAAGCGCGTTGCCGTGAAGCTGTCGAAGACCTGTAACGACCTGCGGCTGCTATCCAGCGGTCCACGCGCTGGCCTGGGCGAGATCAACTTGCCGCCGATGCAGGCCGGCTCGAGCATCATGCCCGGCAAGGTGAATCCGGTGATCCCCGAAGTCGTGAATCAGATCGCCTTCGAAGTCATCGGCAATGACGTCACTGTCAGCTTTGCGGCCGAGGCCGGCCAGCTCCAGCTCAATGCGTTCGAGCCGATCATCGCGCACAGCCTGTTCAAGAGCGTCAGCCATCTGCGCAACGGCTGCCTGACGCTCGCCGAGCGCTGCGTCAAAGGCATCACCGCGAATGCCGACCGGCTGCGCGCCACGGTCGAGAACTCGATCGGCGTCGTGACGGCGCTCAACCCCTACATCGGCTATGCGAACGCGACCGCCGTTGCGCAGGAAGCGCACGCCACGGGCGGCAGCGTCTATGAAATCGTCTTGCGCAAGGGCTTGCTGTCTAAAGAGGAACTCGACCGCATCCTGCGCCCCGAGACGCTGACCCAGCCGGTGCCGCTGGACTTTCGTGGGAAGGCGCACTGAGCAGAATTCCCTTGCTCTCCGTGCAGAATGAGATGTCCGACAGGGCGATGTCGAGCACCGACAGCCCATAGAAGATCGCCCCGCCGCGCCCGAAGACACGGAACCTGCGCTGCAGGTCAGGGCCGATCGCTTCGATCCGACGCCACCATCGCCTGCGCCGCCTTGCCGATATGGTCGGCAAGGCGGCTCGCGACTGGCTGCCGGCTGTGCCGCGCGCGCTCGACGAGTCCCACCTCGCGATAGAACGTGTCGTCGCCAAGCGGTAGTGCCGTCACGCCCGGCGGCCGCGCGCCACCGGCAAGCATGCGAGGCAACAGGCCCACGCCGAGCCCGCGCGCCACCAGTTGCACGATGCCTTCGAGTTCGTCGAGCTCGATGGCTTCCTGAGGCGCGATTCGTTGTTTGCGCAGGAACTGGTCGACCAGCCTGCCGCCGAACGAAGCCCGGTCATAGCGGATAAAGGGCGCCGTGGAAATTGCGTCCCTCCAGTCCATGCCGGCCCGCGCGGCGGGCGCCAGCAGTTCGAAGGGCTCTTCCAGCAGCGGGCGCCATTCCAGTTCGGCGGGCAACGCATAGGGCGGCCGGATCATGACGGCGATGTCGATCTCGCCGGCGTCGACCTGGCCGAGCAGGTTGAGCGAAACGCCGGGCACTATCCGCACACGACAGCCGGGCAGTTCGGCCCGGAACGCGGCAATGGCATCGGCCAGGAAGGTGGCTTGCGCCGAGGCGATGGCACCGATGCGCACCATTGTCGCATCATCCGCGCCGCACAGGCGCTTGGCATCAAGACCGTGGCCGTGTATTCCGAGGCCGACGCCGGTGCACTGCATTGCCAGATGGCCGACGTGGCCATGTCCATCGGCCCCGCCCCAGCGGCACAAAGCTATCTGAATACCGAAGCCGTCCTGGCAGCCGGCCTGGCGCATGGCGCCGACGGCGTGCATCCGGGCTACGGATTCCTCTCCGAGAACACTGCCTTTGCCCAGGCCGCCGAGGCCGCCGGCATGCGCTGGATCGGGCCCTCGGTCGAATCGATCGAGAACATGGGCGACAAGAACCGCGCGCGCGAGATCGCAGCCGCCTGCGGGGTGCCGGTCCTGCCGGGCAGCATCCGCTTCCTGCCCGGTGAGCTGGCTGGCCTGGAAGACGCTGCCGCGCAAGTCGGCTATCCGCTGCTGGTCAAGGCCGCAGGCGGTGGCGGCGGCATCGGCATGAAACGCGTCGATAGCCCCGACACGCTGGCAGCCACGGCGGCCTCCACGCAGGCGCTCGCGCTCAAGGCCTTCGGCGACGGCAGCGTTTACCTGGAGCGCTACGTCGCGCGCGCACGCCATATCGAAGTCCAGGTATTCGGCTATGGCGACGGCACGGCCGTGCATCTGTTCGAGCGTGAATGCTCGGTGCAGCGCCGCTTCCAGAAGATCATCGAAGAAAGCCCGGCACCCGGCCTGCCGCCCGCGGTGCTGGCACGCATGACTGCCGCGGCCGTCGCGCTGGCCGAATCGCAACGCTACCGCGGTGCCGGCACGGTCGAGTTCATCGTCGATGCCGACAGCGGCGAGTTCTTCTTCCTCGAGATGAATACCCGCATCCAGGTCGAGCACGGTGTCACCGAGGCGGTCACCGGCTGGGACCTGGTGCAGGCGCAGATCCGGCTTGCAGCCGGCACCCTCGCGCGGGTTGCGCAAGCCGACATCCGCCGCCAGGGCGCGGCGATCGAGTGCCGGCTATATGCCGAAAACCCGGCTCGCCATTTCATGCCGTCGCCGGGCAAGCTGTCGGCCTTCGCGCTGCCAGCGATGCCGGCGTTGCGCGTCGACACCGGCGTGCGCGCGGGCGACACCATCACGCCCTACTACGACCCGATGATCGCCAAGCTGATCACGCACGGCGCCGGGCGCGAGTCTGCGCGCCAGGCGATGCTGGACGCGCTGGCGCAGACGCGCATCGAAGGGATTCGCCATAACGTCGAGTTCCTTGGCAACGTGCTGGCGCACCCCGACTTCCGCGCGGGCCAGGTCGATACCGGCTTCGTCACGCGCGAGAGCGCCCGGCTGATCGGCGCGAGCGCGGCGCCGCACGCGGCTGCGCCTGCCGTCGCCAGCGAGGTGCAGCCCGAGGTGCAACCATGAACGCGCTGCCTCTCGACATGGCACCCGCCGCGGCCATCCCGTGGCGCATCGAACCGTCGGGCGATCGCCTGCTCGTGGTTGCATTCGAGGCCGGCCGTGATGCCACCGCATTGAGCACTGCCAATCGACGAGCCTGCGCCGCGGCGGCGCGCATTGGTGCCGCCGCATTGCCGGGCGTGACCGATATCGTGCCCGCGCTGGCGACCGTGGGCATCCACTACCGTCCGTCCGCCGTTAGCGCCGCGCCAGGCACGGCACCGTTCCAGGCGCTGAGCGCAGCGCTGTCCGTGCTGCTTGCCGAGCCACTCGGCGCCTTGACCGCCTCCGCTCGCGTGGTCGAGATCCCGGTCTGCTACGGCGGCGACCACGGGCCTGATCTTGAGGAGGTGGCCGCAAGCTGCGGGCTCGCGCCCGATGCTGTGATCGCGCTGCATAGTGCGGCGCCGGTCGAAGTGCTGATGCTGGGTTTCGCGCCCGGCCACCCGTATGTGGGCAAGTTCGACGCACGCCTGGCCCCGCCACGGCGCACCACGCCGCGCACCGCCGTGCCCGCCGGCTCGATCGGGCTGGCCAACTGCCAGTCCGTGATCTATCCGATGGTGCTGCCCGGCGGCTGGAACCTGATCGGGCGCACGCCACTGGCCTTGTTCGATCCGCACCGCGATGCGCCTTGCCTGCTCAATGCAGGCGACCAGGTGCGCTTCGTGCCGGTCTCGGCCGCACAGTTCGACGACATTGCCGCGTCGCAAGGCACCCCCTCACCGGCCCATGGAGCGATTCGATGACCACTACACCGGTACAACCAACCGGCGCCGCCATCGAGGTGATCAAGCCCGGTGCGCTGAGCACGTTCCAGGACCTCGGCCGCGTCGGCTACCAGCAGCTCGGCGTGCCCGCCAACGGCGTCATGGACGAGCGCGCGCATCGGCTGGCCAATGCGCTGGTCGGCAATACGCAGGACACCGCGACCCTGGAGATCACACTGATGGGCCCCACGCTGCGCTTTGACGCGGCCACTGCCGTGGGGGTCTGCGGCGCCGATCTCGACGCAAGCATCGACGGCACGCCACTGCCCACCGCGCAGGCATGCGTGGTGCCGGCCGGCGCGACGCTGAGCTTCGGCAAGCGCAAGAGCGGGCTGCGCGCCTACCTGGCAGTGGCAGGCGGCTTTGCGCTGGATCCGGTCATGAACAGCCACAGCACCTTCGTGCGTGGCGGATATGGCGGCTTGCAGGGCAAGCCGCTGCGCAAGGCCGATGTGATCGGCTTGTGCGCCCCGCGTGCCGCGCTGCCCGAGGCTCTGCCGCAGGCGCGCTTCGCCGCCGGCATCGTGGCAGCGCCCGAGGCCCCGCTGCGCGTGGTGCGCGGGCGCGAGTGGGATGACTTCAGCGCCGCCGCGCAGGCGGCATTCACCAGCGCGGAGTTCCGTATCGGTGCGCAGTCCGACCGGATGGGCTACCGCCTCGAAGGGCCGGCGCTGGCCCTGTCCTCGCCGCGCGAGATGTGGTCCGAAGCGGTGGCATTCGGCACGATCCAGGTGCCGCCCGACGGCCAGCCGATCGTGCTGATGGCAGACCGCCAGACCACGGGCGGCTATCCCAAGATCGCCCATGTCTGCGCCGTGGACCTGCCGCGGCTGGCGCAGCGCATGCCCGGTGAGAGCGTGCGCTTCACCGTGGTCGAGCTGGAGGAAGCGCAACGGCTCGCGCAGTTGCAGGATGCGGCCTTCGCGGCGCTGGAGCGCGGCCATGGCTAAGATCGATTTCAACAGCGACCTGGGCGAAAGCTTTGGCATCTACCGCCTTGGCGATGACGCGGCGGTGCTGCACCATATCAGCTCCGCCAACATCGCGTGCGGCCTGCATGCCGGCGATCCGCAGACCATCGCCGCAACGGTGCGGGCCGCGGTGGCCCGGGGCGTGGCGGTGGGCGCGCATCCCGGCTTTGCCGACCTGCAGGGCTTCGGCCGCCGCGCCATGACGCTGTCGGCAGGCGAGATCTACAACCTGACCGTCTACCAGGTCGGCGCAGTGCAGGCCTTTGCCCGCGCCGCCGGCAGTTGCCTCGCCCATGTAAAACCCCACGGCGCGCTGTACAACATGGCGGCGCGCGACGACGGCATGGCGCGCGCCCTTGCTGAAGCCGTGCGCGACGTCAACCCTGCCCTGCTGTTCTTTGGCCTGGCCGGCTCGGCAATGGTGCGCGCCGCGCGGGAGGCCGGCCTGGCGGTCGCCGAGGAAGTATTTGCCGACCGCAGCTACCAGGCGGACGGATCGCTGACGCCGCGCGGACAGCCCGGCGCGATGATCACCGACGTCGGCACCGCGGTGGCGCAGGTGCTGCGCATGGTCCGCGACGGCGTGGTGCGCTCGCAGCAGGGCACCGACGTGCCGGTGCGCGCCGACACGCTGTGCATCCATGGCGATCAGCCCGGCGCGGCCGGCTTCGCGCGCGATATTCGCGCCGCTCTGGAGGCCGAAGGCATTACGGTCCGCGCCCCGCGTACCACGGCGGTTCGCTGACTGCCTCCCTCCCTAATCCGGATCAACAAATCAAGAGCCCCCATGCCAGACCAACCGAACGCCTTGCCCATCGTCGCGGAGACCACCGGTACGTTGTGGAAGATCGTGGCCGTGCCAAATGTTGCGCAAGCGCGCGATGCCACGCTGGTGATTATTGAATCCATGAAAATGGAAATTCCCGTGGAAGCGCCCGCCGACGGTTATGTGGCTGAGTACCTGGTTGGTGAGGGTGAGCCAGTCGAGGAAGGGCAGGTATTGGGCGCGTTTATTCCCGCGGGCTGATTTAACCACCGTCATTCCCGCCTTCGCGGGAATGACAGTAGCTGTTGATGCGTTATCTGAACGGGAGCACGCGAATTACCTCATTAATGAGTGCCCGTACTGAAGCAATGAACAGGCAGTAATACGGCGGCAGCAGTGCATGCCGTGCCCCGCAAGAGAACACGGCATGCACCCAGCCAGTTCATTCTGGCGCAACCGAATAAAAGGAGACAGCAAAATGGATGGTCATCACCGACCAGGACAAGTCGCGCTTATTCCCACGGAATTTCACAGTTGATTTTGACTGGCACGTTTGTTGCTGAAAAAAACAGAGCTTCCATGCGTGCATTAACGCTGTGAATGCAGCAAGGACTGACCTGACAAAGCAGGCAGTCCATTAACAACAGGTACGCAGCCGCGGTTACAGCGGCGCAGCGTACCGGTATTCATGCTCAGACCCCGGGACCCGCAGGATGCCACCGGCAGCCGGCGCGGCTTCTTTCACCCTGTTTCTGGAAACGTGATCATGTCCAACGCCCCCACTTCCACGCTGCCGCTGGCGGATGCCCCTGCCTCGGCCCCCATCTCGGCCCCAGTCACCGGCGATGTCGCCGTGGCCCGCAAGGCCGCGGTGGCCGCCGCTGCCGGCACAGCCATCGAGTACTACGAATTCGGCATCTATGGCTACCTGGCCGCCACCATCGGGCCGCTGTTCTTTCCGGGCGACAACGCCACCGCGTCGCTACTGGCGATCCTGGCGGTTTTCGGCAGCGCCTTCCTGATGCGCCCGATCGGCGGCATCGTGCTGGGCCGGCTCGGCGACCGCATCGGCCGACGCGCCGTGCTGCTGGTCACCGTGATCGGCATGGGCGTTGCCACTGCCGCCATCGGCGTGCTGCCCGTTGCCGCGAGCGCGGGCCTTGCGGCGCCGCTGTTGCTGCTGCTGATCCGGCTGGTGCAAGGGTTCTTCGCCGGCGGCGAAGTCACGGGCGCGGCGGCATACGTGGCCGAATCGGCACCATCCGGCAGGCGCGGCTTCTTCGGCTCGTTCACGCCGGTGGGTGTGGCCATCGGCGGCGCACTGGCGGCAACCGTGTGCGGGCTGACCACCTCCATCCTCGGCAGCGAAGCCATGACGGCATGGGGCTGGCGCATCCCGTTCCTGAGCGCCATCCCGATGGTGATGATCTCGTTCCTGGTGCGTAAGCGCGTGGAAGAGTCGGTGGCATTCCAGCATTTCCAGCAACACAACGAACCGCCCAAGGCACCGCTGAAGGAAGTGTTCAGCCAGCACACGCCCGCGGTGCTCAAGGTGCTGGTGTTGTCCTTCGGGCAGAATGTGGGCTATTGGGTGGGCCTGGTGTTCATGAACATCTACATGACCACCTACCTCAAGTACGACAAGGCCAGCGTCTACTGGATCATGGCCTTCGTCAGCCTCACCATGGCGGTGCTGATGCCGTTCTGGGGCGCCCTTTCCGACCGCCTGGGCCGGCGCAAGGTGCTCGCCATCGGCTTTGTCGGCTACATCGTGCTGGTGGTGCCGATGATGGCGCTGATGGACCAGCAGAATATCGGCCTGGCCTTCCTCGCCATGCTGATCGTGGCGCTGCCGATGCCGATCGTGCAGTCCGTCGGCTATCCCACCTACGCCGAGCAGTTCCCGACCCGCGTGCGCTATTCCGGCATGGCCTTCAGCTTCAACCTTGGCGCCATCCTCGGCGGGGGCGTGACGCCATATGTGGCTACCGCGCTGATCGGCGCCACCGGCAACCTGCTCTCGCCCGCGTACCTGCTGATGGGCGGCTCGGGCATCGCATTGCTTGGGCTGCTGCGCGTCAGGGAAACCTCGCGCGAGGCGCAGCGCTAATGCGCCACCGGCCTGGAGCGACCTGACATGCATGACGCTACCGTTGCGCTGCCCGGCTGGGCAGCCAGCCCGGCCACCGCGCGCGCCGCCATCCGCAGCGGTGCCTGGCACGGGCACACTGCCGGCATGGCGCCCGGCCGCGTGCAGGGCAACCTGATGATCCTGCCACGCCAGTGGGCCGACGATTTCCTCGGCTATTGCCGTGCCAACCCCGTGCCCTGCCCGCTGATCGGCATGACCGAGCCTGGCTCGCCGCTGGTGCCGGGGCTGGGCGAAGATATCGACCTGCGCACCGACCTGCCGCGCTACCGGATCTGGCGCGATGGCAAGCTGGCCGGAGAGTGCGGCGACATCGGCGCGTTGTGGCGCGACGACTTTGTCGGCTTCGTGCTGGGCTGCTCGCTGTCCTTCGAAGATGCGCTTCAGCGCGCCGGCCTGGCCGTGCGGCATGTCGATGAAGGCAAGGTGGTGCCGATGTACCGCACCAGCATCAAGACCACGCAGGTGGGGCCGTTCCGCGGGCCGATGGTAGTGTCGATGCGCCCCTATACGCCGGCACAGGCCGCGCGCGCCAGCGAGATCTGCGCAGCGTTGCCGGCAGCGCATGGCAAACCGGTGCATGCCGGCGATCCGTCAGCGATCGGCATTGCAGACGTCAACCGTCCCGACGAAGGCGAGCCCACCGCCATCCTGCCAGGCGAGATCCCGGTATTCTGGGGCTGCGGCGTGACGCCTCAGGCCGCGGCCGTGCAGACGCGGCTGCCGCTGTGTATCACGCATGCGCCCGGCTACATGCTGGTGGGCGACGTGGCGATCGAGGACGTCACGCTTATCTGAGGTTTCTGTTGGCGTTTTCGCGCTTGCCGCTCCCAGCACCGATCCCAGGAAGTGCATCGGCGCCAGTACGCAGATCATGCATCCCGCCGCGTGGTCCCGGGAAAACTGCAGAAACTCAGCTCAATGAGGAGATTTTTACCGTCATGGTCTGGATAGCAAACGGGAGGCGTCAATGGAAAGGCGCGGACGGCCGTAAGCATCCTCGACAACGTGAGCGCAGCCACGATGGTGCTCACGATGATCTCCATCGGCGTGCCCGGTCCGAAAATCCCCTGCACACCGCACTGGCGCAGCAAGCGGCTGTGGCCTGCCGGAACAATGCCGCCGACGAAGACCGGCACATCGGAGTCGCGCTGCCGCAAGGCGTGTAGCAGCGCCGGCAGCAGATCCAGATGCGCGCCGCCAAGCGTGGAGATGCCGATGGCATCGAAGTCTCCATCGCAGGCGGCAGACGCAACCGCATCGGCGGACTGGAACAGCGGCGTCAGTTCGACGACGAACCCGGCATCGGCAAGCCCGGCCGCCACCGCTTTCGCACCGCGGTCGTGGCCATCCTGGCCGAGCTTGGCCACGAAGATCCGGGGCGCGCGGCCGAGCCGCTCGCGCAGCGCACTGACGCACTCGCAGGCCGCCAGCCATTCCTTGTTGCCGGCGCGAGCCGTGCCGTACAGCGCAGCGTCGTAGGACGCCCGCACCGTATGGCGCGGCCAGACCTGGAGCAGCGCCCGGGTACATTCCCCGACCGTGGCGCGGCAACGCATCGCGTCGATTGCACCGGCGAGCAGGTTGGGGCCCGCCGCGCTTGGCGGCCTCGGTCAGCGCCGCCAGCGCATGCCTGACCGCAGCGTCATCGCGGCGGCTGCGCAGCGCGTCCAGGCGGCGTGCCTGTTGCACGCGCACCCGGGTACCGTCGATCTCCAGGCATTCCTGGCCATTGCCGTCGGGCTCCTGGTAGCGGTTGACACCCACCACGACCTCTTCCTGCGCATCGAGCCGAGCCTGCGTCCGCAGCGCAGCCTGGTGGATGCGCCGCTGCACCCAGCCGGATTCGAGGGCTGCCAGGGTGCCACCCTGGGCATCGATGTGCGCCAGCACCGCGCGAACCTCCGTCACCATGCGGCCGGTCAGCGACTCGATCAGGTAGGAGCCCGCCCACGGGTCCGCCACCTCGCACAGGCCAAATTCATGCTGGAGGACCAGTTGCGTATCGCGAGCCAGCCGCGAGGCCTGCGCGCCCGGCAATGCCAGCGCCTCGTCAAAGCCGTTGGTATGCAGCGACTGCGTACCGCCAAAGATCGCAGCCATCGCCTCGACCGTGGTGCGCGCGATATTGTTGAGCGGCTGCTGCGCGGCGAGCGTCCAGCCCGAAGTCTGGCAATGCATGCGCATCGCCATGGCGCGCGCGCTGGTGCCACCCAGTTCGCGCACGATGTCGTGCCACAGGAGCCGCGCGGCGCGCAGCTTGGCGATCTCAATGAAGAATTGCTTGCCGACGCCGAAAAAGAAGCTTAGTCCGCCGCAGAATGCGTCGACATCAAGGCCACGCTCACGCAGCAGGCCGACATAGGTCCTGGCATTGGCCAGTGTCAGCGCCAGTTCCAGCACCGGATCGGCTCCCGCTTCCTGGAAGTGATAGCCCGAGATCGACATGCCATTGAATTTCGGCGCATGCGCCGCCAGCCATTCGACCACGTCGGTGGCGATGCGCAGCGACGGCTGCGGCGCATGGATCCAGGTGTTCCGGACCATGAACTCCTTGAGGATGTCGTTCTGGATGGTGCCGCGCAGCTGTTCGAACGGGACGCCCGATTCCTCGGCCGCGACCAGGAACGCTGCCAGTACGGGGAGCACCGCACCACTCATTGTCATCGATACCGACACACGGTCCAGCGCAATGCCTTCGAACAGGCGCCGCATATCGTCGACCGAGTCGATGGCCACACCGGCCATGCCGACATCGGCCTGCGCCAGTGGATCGTCGGAATCGTAGCCGCGATGGGTCGGCAGGTCGAAGGCCACCGACAAGCCCTGCGCGCCCTGCTTCAAAGCCTCGCGATAGGCGAGGTTCGACGTCGCGGCGTCGCCGTATCCCCCGTACTGGCGGATGGTCCATGGCCTGCCGCGGTACATGGAGGGATAGGGGCCACGAACGAACGGGGCCTCGCCGGGCATGCCGCCCAGGTGGCCAAGGCCAGTCAGGTCGCCGGGCCCGTAGACCGGCTTCAGCTCAAGGGCGCCTGCCGGGTCATCCCGTTTCGCGTTCATCGCTGCCTCCAGCGCTTCTGCGTGACCACATCGGCGATCTTCTCGCCGTCGCGGCTGCGTCGGATCTCACACCAGTGCGTCAATCCCTCCTCGTCCTCGCGCAGCGCGGAAAAGGTCAGCTCCAGCGACTCGCCGACATTGACGTTGCCATGGAAGAACAGGTCCCGCGCGAACACCGTGGGCGGATCCGCGTCGCGGCGCCATTGCCATTCCGCGCGATCGACCATGGCCTGGAAGCTGGCGAAGTACAGCAGGTCGGCGCCGTTGAAGTCGTTGCAGGGGCACGGCAAGTATTCGGCCGCGTGGCAGACGCGATGCCGGGCCTGATCGAGCCCGAGATGCGTACCCCAATCGCCGCAGCGAAAACGCCGTGCCAGCAGCGACAGTTCCGCCGCCTGGGCCGACGAGCCGGCGCCGGCCCACTGCGCGGCCACGGTCGGCATGGTGCGCACGACCGAGCGGTTGTCCCGCTCACGCGTGCGGCGGATGAAGGTGGACAGCATCGTCACGCTGGCGCGGCGGTCCCCCTGCATGTCGACGGTATGTTCGCTGAGGTGCTTCACGCCGCCCGCTGGCACGATGCGCGAGCCGATGCTGAACTCGGCGTGCTCGCCGATCGTTTGCGGCGCCGCGTCGCGCACGCGGATCGCGGTGAACGCCGCATACACCGGATGGCCTCCGGCATCCCTGAAGTCCGGCACCCCCAGGCCGGCGCCGGCGGCCTGCAGGCGCCAGTGCAGGTCGCCGCAGGTCTTCAGCAGCCAGTTCTCTGACAGGCCGGTATATGCCAACTGGGGCATGCCGGCCACATGGCGCGAGACGACGGCTTCCATGTCAGGCGGCCAGCGCGGTGTCGCCCCGGCCTGCGGCGATCAGGGCGGCCAGGTACTCGGCGTCGCGGGCGATGCCGGAGAATCGCCCCGACCCCCACGTGTGCAGCCAGGGCAGGCCAAGGAAGTACAGGCCGGCGTGTGCGGTCACGCCGCGTTCGTGACCCGGATAACCGCGGCCGTTGAACACCGGCACTTCGAGCCAGCTGAAATCCGGTCGGAAGCCGATGCACCAGATGATCGAACCAATGCCGGCTGCCTGGAGATCCAGTTCGGTGCGCTCGGCCGGGGGCGTCCACATGGGCTCATAGACGCTCGGCGGCGGTGCCTCGATGCCCCGCTCCGCGATGAACTTGTCAATGCTCGCGTTGATGCGGTTGTAGGTCGCATCGGCGTCGTCCAGGTTGTGACGAAGGTCCGGCGCAAAACGCAGTCGGCCGTCGAGGTAGTCGTCGAGCACGCCGTAGAGCTCCATGCCCTCGGTGGCGAATTTGCGCAGGTCGATATCGCGGCCGCCGTCGCGCCCGGTGACGTAGTGATTGGTGTTGTCGCGCACGCCCTCGCGCAGCGGATGCTCGGTGACGGGCAGATCGTAGTACTTCATGTCCGCGAGCCAGTCCACGACGTCCCGCCCGCGATAGAAGCGCGCGCAACGCGGCGCCTCGCCGACGGCGAGATACACCTTGCGGCCGGCCAGATGCAGATCTTCCGCAATCTGCGCGCCCGACTGGCCAGAGCCGACCACGAGCACCGCACCGTCTGGCAGCGACTCGGGATTCCTGTATTCGGACGATTGCAGCTGCCGGATCGACGCCGGCAAGCGCTCGGCCATGCGCGGCACGATCGGCGTGTGATAACCGCCCGAGGCCACCACCACCTGGTCCGCGGTGAATGCGCCCTGGCTCGTCACCACGGAAAATCCCCCCAGCGCGCGCGCCTTCACTTGCCGCACCTCGGTATGCTCGAGCACCGGCGCGCCGACCGTCCGGATAAAGCCATCGAGATAGGCCGCGATCTCATCCTTCTTCATGAAGCCGTGCGGCTCGTCACCCTGGTAGGGATAGCCCGGCAGCGCGCATTGCCAGTTCGGCGTCACCAGGCAGAACGCATCCCAGCGTTGCGTGCGCCAGGTGTGCGTGACCGTGTGCTTCTCGATGAGCAGATGATCGATGCCGGCCTGCTTCAGGAAGTAGCTCATCGATAGTCCGGCCTGGCCGCCGCCGACAATGATGACGCCGTAGTGCCTGGGCTCTGCGGCCTGGCCCGGATTGGTGTTGATGACGTGGGACATGTTGGATCCTTTGAGGCGAGGAATTTGGAAATCGGCTAGCTGCCAAAGCCAAGAAACTGGACGGTGGCGTCCTCCTGACCCTGGAACCGCTGCGCAGCGATTTCCAGGATGCGGAGCTGGTCCATCGCGGAGGAGCAGGCGTAGCCGTACCTGGCACACACCCGCTCGGAAGCGGCGCCCAGCGCGGTACGCGCGCGCTCGACGAACTCGTCCAGCGGATACGCCGTCCCGGCGGCAAAATGCTTCGTGACGATGGAGGATGGGGAATAGCAGGCCATCTCGGTCTGGTCAGGCCAGCGGATGCGGAAATGGGTAACCGGCATGGCAGGTCTCAGGTTGGGGAATCGATCGGCGTGGCCAGGCGCGTCGGCAGGATGAACCCCGCCTCGCGGAAGTCCCACAACGTGGCCCGTTCGCCTGCGTGCGTGAGCGTGGCGACACGGGAATCGTCGATGGCGCCGATCTGGGCGCAGGCAATGCCGCGATCGAGGAAGCGGCGTTCGACCGCCTGCGCCTCGTCGTCATCGACTGCCAGCAGGAAGCCATAGCTGGGGAATGCCGTCAGCCACCGCTCCAGCGGCACGCCAGCGGGCCTGGGAATGCGCTTCAGCGCGATGCTGGCGCCCACCCCGGAGCATTCGAGCAGCATCAGCGTGGTGCCGAGCGCACCCGCCATGCTGATGTCCTTGGCCGCCGCGCAAAGGCCGTCTTCGGCCAGCACCGGCAAGAGTTCGAGATCCGCGCGCAGTCGTTCGCCCGGTGCGCCCGTCGACGCGTTCCAGAACGGGTACGGCTCCGCGAATGCGCCGCGCAGGTCCACCGCCATCAATAGGCGCTGGCCGGGACGCGCGGCGAAGCTCGACAGCAGCTTGCGCGCACGGCCGAGGATGGCCACCGCAAGCTGGCTTTGCTCGCTGCGCGCGTTGCTGTGACCGCCGACGATCGGCACGCCATAGGCGACGGACGCCGCGGCCATGCCCTTGAGCACTTCGGCGGCGTCGGCGGCGCCATGGCTCCATAGCGCATCGACCACGGCCGTCGGCCTGCCGCCCATCGCATAGATATCGCTGACGTTCACCATGACCGCGCTGTAGCCGGCGAACCACGGCATCGTGCGGATGAAATCGCTGACCAGTCCTTCGATGGCGAACAGCAGGTAGCCGTCGCCATCCCGCCATGCCGCGCAGTCGTCGCCGACATCGACAGCCATGGCTGCATTGCGTCCGGCGGCCGCGGCGCCAAGCGGCGACAACATGGCCGGGATATCGGTCTTATGCGCAAAGCCGCGGCTGCTGCGCAGCGTGTGTACGAGATCATCGAGGTTCATCGCATGGCCCTGCCTTCGGTAATCAGGCCCGCGTGCGGGGTATGGCAAGGCGGGTAATGGTTCAGATCTGCCTGCATCAGGTGGTGCGGCCGCCCGAGCAGCGTCTCCTCTGCCAGGACGTGCCAATGCAAGCGCCTGAACAAGGGCACGTTCTGACTCTGCACGTGCGCAAGGAAGCGCCGGCATCCGATCGCGTGGGCGCTGCTCACCGCCAGGCGGATCAGCGTCGCGCCGATATTGCCCTGGCTGCGGTATGCCGCATCCACCGCCAGGCGCGAGCCGAACCACACGCCCGGCTCGCTTTCATGGATGCGCACGGTGCCGACCACGGTGCCGGGATGGCCCGGCAACTCCGGCTCGAAGCGCACCGCCACCAGCAGTTGCGCCACGTCGTCCACCGCGTCCCGGTCGTCGCCAGCGAAGATGCCCTGCTCCTCGCAGAACACGGCCTGGCGCAAGCGATAGGCCTGCTCCGCCTCCCAGACGTGCTCCGCCCAGCGGATGCGGAACATCGGGATGCCCGGCATCTCGACGCAGAGATTGCCTTTCATAATGTTGCTCCGTCGCTCGCCAGTGCCGCCTCGTGCTCGTAGGTGGCCAGCGACGAGCACGCGCCGCACTTGCCGCAACCCGCCTTGATATCGGACGAGCGCATGCCGGCGGCGCCCAACATGGCGCCGAGCGGCTGCAGGATCGACTGCATGAAGGCCGGCGAGGGAGCCGGGTGGTCCTCCAGCGGCGTGCCGGAGATCGGCACGAAAGGCACCACGAACGGATACACCCCGAGTTCGATCAGCTCGCGCGAGATCGCCAGGATGGCTTCCGCGGTGTCGCCGAGTCCCGCGAGGATGTAGGTGCTGACCTGCCCCCTGCCGAACACGGCAACGGCAGCCTTGAAGGCTTCCATGTAGCGGCTCAGCGGCACCGACGCCTTGCCCGGCATGATGCGTTCGCGCAGCGCCGGCGTGACGACCTCGAGGTGCATGCCGAGCGCGTCGATGCCGGCGGCCTTCATGCGCTCGAACCAGCGGTCGTCGTCGGGCGGCTCGCACTGCGCCTGGATCGGCAGGTCGACCGCCGCCTTGATGGCGAAGGCGCTCTCGCAAAGAATAGCCGCACCCCGGTCCGGCGTCGGCGGCGTGCCGGTGGTCAGCACCATATGCCTGACGCCATCGAGCAGCACCGCGGCGCGTGCCACTTCGGCCAGTTGCTCGGGCGTCTTGCGCGCCACCGTACGGCCTGCCGCCAGCGACTGGCCGATCGAGCAGAACTTGCAGGTCTTCTTGCGGCTCTCGTACCGGATGCAGGTCTGCAGGACGGTCGTGGCCAGCACGTCGGCGCCATGCAGCGTGGCGATATGCGAGTACGGAATGCCCTCCAGGGTCTGCAGCGCATGGAAACGCGGCGCCTTCGGAAAGCTGATGCTGGCAATCGGGATGGTTCCGCGCATCAGCGCGCTGCGCCCCGTTCCGTCGGGCGCCTGCGCCACGAACGGCGAGTGCCACGCCGTGCTGGTATGCACCGGCACCATGATGGTCACGCCGTCGATGGTGACCGCCTTGTGGTCGGACGGACCCGCCCCGCCGCGGCGGCTGGCCGCGCCGGCATTCGGGTCTTCCAGGCGCAGCCCGACGGACTGCAGCTCAGTCATCAATTGCCGGCTCGAAGCCGGCACGGTCGCGCTGGATGTCATCGCGGATGCTCCCATGGAAGTTGGAGAAGGCGCCTGCCATCGGCACTGCCGTCACCGCCGGCCGCTCATTGATGGCCAGGCTTAGCAGTTCCGGGCGCGCGTAGTGGCCCACCGAATCCATCATTCGCTTGCGCTTGGTGATGAGCGACATGTCAAGGTCGGCAATGACCATGCCCTCACCCTCGCGCAACGGCGGCGCCAGGTGCTGCCCCTCCGGCGAGATGATTGCGGTGTTGCAGCCGCCGCGCAGCGCCTTCTGCAGCGCCGGATCGGTGGTCACAGAGGCGATCTGCGCTTCGGTCAGCCAGCCGGTGGCGTTGACGACGAAGCAGCCGGATTCCAGCGCGTGGTGCCGGATCGTGACTTCGATCTGCTCGGCAAAGATCGGCCCGACCAGCGAGCCTGGGAACTGGCTGCAGTGGATTTCCTCGTGCTGGGTCATCAGCGCATAGCGGGCCAGCGGGTTGTAGTGCTCCCAGCACGCCAGCGCGCCGACGCGGCCGATTGCCGTGTCCGCGACCTTCAGGCCGGCCGCATCGCCCTGCCCCCAGATCATCCGTTCGTGGAAGGTGGGCGTGATCTTGCGGCGCTTGACCGCGAGATTGCCCTCGGTGTCGAAGATAAGCTGCGTGTTGTACAGGCTGCCGTGGTCGCGCTCGTTCACGCCGAGCACCACGACCATGCCGTGCCGGCGTGCGCGCCCGGCGACGGCATCGGTAACCGGGCCGGGCACCACCACGGCCTGCTCGTACAGCCGCATGTGGTCGCTGCCGGAGTGCACCGGCGGCCGTACGAAGGAGAAGTACGGGTAGTACGGCACGAAGGTCTCCGGGAAGACGATCAGCTGCACGCCTTTCCCGGCGGCCTCGTCGATCGCCTCGCAGACCTTGGCCAGCGTGCCTTCGCCGCTCTCGAGGTCGGGCGCGATCTGAACCGCGGCCGCGCGCACAATGGGTTTCTGTGACATGGTGGCACCTGCCCTTTTGCTCAGACCGTCCAGGTGTCGATGATCAGCGCGTTCTCCTTGCGATGCAGCAGCTTGAGGTCGAGCACATCGAGCGGACTGATCGGGCGAATGCCCTCGATCAGCGAGGCTTCGCCGTGGCCGTACAGGGCCTGCAGGGCGAAGCGGCAGGCGTAGACCTTGCCGCCCTCTTCCATGAACTTGGTGAGCTGCTTGTTGAAGTTCATGTGGCCCGGAAACGCCTCATCGCCGAGCGTCGGGAAGCCGCGCTGAACGCCGAGGTTGACGCCGGGGCCATACAGCAGAATCGAGGTCTCGAAGCCCTTGCGCAGCAGCCGCGTGGCTTGCAGCATGTTGACGAAGCCGATCGAGCCTTCGAAGGCGACGGTGTGGAATGTCACCAGCGCCTTCTCGCCGGCTTCTGCCTTTACGTCCTCGAATACCTTCTCTTCATAGTCGACCAGGAAATCGCCCTTCTTGTGGGCCGGTTTGCTGACAGCAGGCATGCTTCTCTCCGTTGCGTTGATGAGGCAGTGCGGTCGATCGATCCCATGCCGATCGACCGTTCGGCGCCAGGCCGAACACGCCAACATCCGCAACCGATGTGCCACGCAATGTCCGCAGTCATGCGATCAATCTCCAATCAAAGCGATGGCGACCAAATGATCGGCCCAATGATCGCAACGGCTTTGGCCATGGATGCCACCAAAGGCGCACAGCGCACGCCATGACGGCTTTGCCACAATGCACGTTTTTGAACGGGAGCAAGCCGCCCGGGTGCGCACACGTGGTGCATGAGCGTTGATATCGCACCATCATTGAGAACTTCAGATGCGATCGCCTGCGTGGCTTGGTAAGCGATCATTCGAGTGCTACCCTCAGGGCACTGAATTCCATCGCATCGCGCAGCGGGAGACCATGGTGTCCAACCTGACCAGCCATTGGTTAAAACGTATCGCCGGTAGTGCCAAGCCTGCCTATCTGCTGATTCCGGACCTGATCGAGGAGGCGCTGGCCGATGGCCAGCTGCGCGCACGCGACCGGTTGCCGGCGCTGCGCGACCTGGCCGAAGCGCTGCAACTGAACTACACCACCGTGGCGCGCGCCTACAGCGAAGCGAGGAAGCGGGGATTGATCGACACCAAGACAGGAAGTGGCACTTACGTGCGCGGACGTGCGCCCGCGATGCCGCTGCGCGGCGGCACGGGTGCGGAGATGACCATGAACATGCCGCCGGAGCCGCCCGCGATGACGGGGCGGCTTCGTGACGCCATGGCGCAACTGCTGGAGGCCGCCGACCCCTACTCGCTGCTGCGCTACCAGGACTTTGGCGGATCCCCGGCCGATCGCTCCGTCGCCGCGAAATGGCTGCGCAGCTGGGTGCCGGCATGCAGCGCGGACACCGTGCTGGTCACGCCCGGCATCCACAGCGCGCTGGTCGCACTGCTGTCGCAGCTCGCGCGCCCGGCGCAGACCATCTGTGCCGACGCGCTGGCCTACCCCGGCATCAAGGCCATCGCCGCGCAGCTCAATATCCAGCTACAGGCGCTGCCCGGCGACGAGGATGGCCCGTTCGCCCACGCCTTCGAAGCCATGTGCAAGACACAGAAGCCGGCGGCGCTCTATTGCAACCCGACCATCCAGAACCCGAGCACGCGCACCATGCCGCAGGCACGCCGCGAGCAGCTCGCCGAAGTCGCGCTGCGCTACAGCGTGCCGATCATCGAGGACGATGCCTACGGCATGCTGCCGCTGCGGGCACCGCGGACGTTTGCCGCGCTCGCCCCGGAACTCACGTATTACGTCACCGGCCTGTCCAAATGCCTGGGCGCCGGGTTGCGCATAGCGTTCCTGCACGCCCCCACCGCCCGGCAGGCGCAGCGCCTTGCTGGCACCCTGCGGGCAACGACGGTGATGGCGAGCCCCATCAACACACTGCTCGCTACATCCTGGATCAAGGACGGAACGGTAGACGACATGCTCAAGGCCATCCGCGCCGAAAGCGCGGCGCGGCAGTTGATTGCGCGCCATGTGCTTGAGGGCCTGGCCTATGACGCAGACCCGGAAGGCTTTCACCTGTGGCTGCCGATCCCGGCAGCTTCAGCGTGGAGCCCGTCGGAACTGGCGCTGCACCTGCGCTCGCGCGGCATCGGCGCGGTATCGGCCGCCGCTTTCTCGACCGACGGCAACCCGCCCGATGCGATCCGCGTCTGCCTGGGCGGCCCGGGCGAGCGTGATGAGATCGAGGAGTCGCTGCGGATCATCGCGGAGACGCTCGACAATCCGCATCATTTGCATTCAGCGATGCTGTAGCCGGGGGGCTCCCCTTGATTCCCGCGCAGCTTTCCGCTGTTCGGCGCACTGCCCAGCCTGGCCCGGCGGGCGCCGGCGTTCAGGGAGTTATCCCTTGACCGAGTCGGTCGCGGCTTCGTCGATCAACGCTGCAACCTCGACTGGCTTCGAAGCCAGCGAAGCATGGCTTGCCGCCAGAGTCATGACCTTCCGGGGATTGAGCCGGGCTGACATCTTCAGCTGGTTTTCGGGGGCGATCATTCTGTCTTCGCTGGAAATCTGGTACCAGGACGGCTTCTTTCTCCAGGCCGGCGCCGTGATGACGCCGCCGAAGGTGCTTGCAAGCGGCGCCTTCTGCGTCACCGCCATCACCAGCGCGTCGTCGGGCGAAAGATCCTGGCAGAAGCTCTCATGGAACATATCGGACTTGAGCCACAAGTAGCCGTCGCTGTCGGGTTCGAGATTGGGAGCCGCAACCGGAAGATGCTGCTGAGTAATGCCACCGGGACTCTCCCCCGCTTCTGGCGCAAACGCCGCGATATACACAAGCCCCACCACATTGGGCTGGTCACCCGCCTGGGTAATCACCGCACCACCGTACGAATGCCCCACCAGAAGGACTGGCCCTTTTTGCTGGGCAATCATCTTGCGGGTACGCTCGACATCGTCAGCAAGCGATGTCAGCGGCATTTCAACGGCGCGGACGTTCGTATACCCCTTTCGCGCCAGTTCAACGATGACCTTTCCCCAATGCGCGGCACCTCCCCAGAAGCCGTGCACCAGAATGATCGAGGGCTTGCTCATGATCTGACTCCTATCTGCCAATGTAAGCTGTAAGCCGAACAATGCAACACGCTGCAGTCCCTCGCCGGTTGGACTGCGCTCCAATCGATGCCACCGTCAGCCCTGATCCCCGCCGCCAACTGGCAAGACCGTGCCGGTAATGTAAGAAGCCTCGTCCGATGCGAGAAACAGGATGGCATGGACCTGCTCGTCGATCGTGCCATAGCGGTGCATCAGGCTCGAGGCCCTGGTCTGGTCGACGATGGCCTGGTACCAGATGGCCTCCTGCTCGCTCTGCGCTGCCATGTTGCGCGGGATCCTGCGCGGCGGTGCCTCGGTGCCGCCGGTGGCCACTGCGTTGACGCGCACGCCTTCGTGCGCATGCTCGAAGGCGAGGCTGGCCGTCAGTGCGTTGACGCCGCCCTTGGCCGCCGCGTAGGGCACACGGTGGATGCTGCGCGTGGCAATCGACGACACGTTGACGATGACGCCCTGCCGGCGCGCGACCATGCCGGGCAGCACCGCCCGGCAGCACCACAGCGTGGGGAACAGCGAGCGCCGGATCTCGGCTTCGATCTGGTCCTCCTCATAGGCCTGGAAGGGCTTGGCCCAGATTGTGCCGCCCACGTTGTTGACGAGGATGTCGATGCGGCCGAAGGCTGCTTCGGCCGCCTGCGCCATTTGCGTGGCGCCGGCATAGCGCTCCAGGTCGGCGTGCACTGCGATGGCCTGCCCGCCTGCGGCGACGATCTGCGCCGCGACTTCATCGACCAGCGCCGAGCGGTCGACCAGCGCCACCGAGGCGCCCTCGGCGGCGGCGGCCAGTGCGACGCCGCGGCCGATGCCTTGTGCGGCCCCGGTCACGATCATGGCTTTGCCGGCAAAGCGTGTAGCAGTTCTCATGTTGTCGTGCTCCTCGCTCATGCCGCGTTGCTGGCCGAGAACTTCTCATAGTAGAAGCCGGCGGGCGTGATGCCGCTCTGCTGCAGCCAGCCGCGCACGGCCTCCACCATGGCCACGGGGCCACACAGGTAGATGTCGACATCACCGCCGTTGAGCCATTCCGGCTCCACATGGGCTGTGACATAGCCCTTGCGGGCGTGGTTGCTGGCAGCGTCAGCCACGCAGGTACGGTATTCGAAGCCGGGCAAGGCACCCTGGGCCGCATTGATGCGCGACAGCGCCACCAGGTCGATGTCGTTGGTGACCCCGTAGACCATGCGCACCGGCTGCGCACAGCCGCTGGCGGCCAGCACATCGAGCATCGACAGGAAGGGAGCGATGCCGGTGCCGCCGGCCAGGAACAGCACCGGCCGCGCCACCTCGCGCAGGTAGAAGCTGCCGTAGGGGCCCGAAAACGCCACGCGCTCGCCTGATCTGGCCCGGCTGGTCAGCCACGTGCTCATCCGGCCTTCCGGCACGTTGCGCACCACGAAGCCGGTGCGCGCGCTGCCGGGCGCGGAGCTGAAGGAATAGGAGCGCGTCTGGCCGGTGCCCGGGATCTCGACATTGACATACTGGCCGGGCAGGAAGTCCAGGCCAGCGGCCTCGTCCAGGTCGATGGAAAAGCCGATGGTCGAATCGGAGAGCTGTTCGAGCTCGGCCAGCGTCCCCTGGTAGGTGGTGACGCCGGTCTTGCATGCGGCTGACGAGGCGGGCACGCGGATCACGCAGTCCGATCGCGGACGGGTCTGGCAGGCCAGCACGTAGCCCTCGGCAGCTTCCTCCGCGGTCAGTGCATCCTCGATATAGCTCGACGCCGGCAGGTCATAGCTGCCCGACTCGCACAGCCCGCGGCAGGTGCCGCAGGCGCCGTCGCGGCAGTCCAGCGGGATATTGATCTGCTGGCGATAGGCGGCATCGGACAAGGTCTCGTGCTCGCCGCAGGTGATGAACCTGGTGACGCCGTCTTCGAATTGCAGGGCAATGGTGTGTTCCATGGCGCGTTCCTCCAGCCTGGATCAGATGTGATAGATGTCGATGACCTGGTTGATGTAGTCGTTCTTGAGCACGACATACTTGTCCAGGATGCGCGGCTGCCCGCCGGAGAGGTCGAGGGTGTAGCGCGACATGCCGAAGTAGCTGTAAGTGGTCTGGTAGCGATGGCTCAGCGTGTGCCAGTTGAAACGCACGGTGCAGGTGTCGCCCGCCACCCCGAGCACTTCGACGTTGCTCAGGTTGTGGCTGGTGCGCGTGTCCGGAATGGTGGCGCTGGAGCGCTCGGTCTTGATGCGGAACACGCGATCCTCCAGGCCCTGTCGGGTCGGGTAATAGATCAGCGAGACCTCGCGCTGCGGGTCGGTGATCAGCTTGCCGTCGTCATCCCAGCAGGGCATCCAGAACTTTGCGTCGGCGTGGTAGCACGCAAGCCATGCGTCCCACTCTTCGTCATCCAGCAGCCGTGCCTCGCGGTACAGGAAGGACTGGATGGCGGCAAGGTCGACCGGTTTGTCGAGGGTGGTGTCGGCGGCGCTCATGCTGCGCTCCCTGCGGCGGCGTCGGTGGCTTCATTCGCGGCTTCGGCGGATTGCTCTGCCACGGCCTTCTTCATCACGTCCAGCCAGTAGCGGTGCTGCACCGTGTAGAGGCCCTCGTCCTCGGTACGCACCCCGCTCATCACGGGCTTGAGTCCGATGCGCTGCGCGGCTTCGTCGGCACCGTCGATCCAGTGTTTCGCGCCGCGGCACATGTCGTTCCAGGCCAGCGCCTGCCCGGCGTAGCCCTGCTGGCAGGCGCGGAATTCCTCGAGGTCGTCCGGGGTGGCCATGCCGCTGACGTTGAAGAAGTCCTCGTACTGGCGGATGCGGCGCGCGCGCGCCTCGTCGGATTCGCCCTTCGGCGCGATGCAGTAGATGGTGACCTCGGTCTTGTCGACGGCCAGCGGACGCAGCAGGCGGATCTGCGAGCCGAACTGGTCCATCAGGTAGACGTTGGGATAGAGGCACAGGTTGCGCGAGTTCTGGATCATCCAGTCCGCGGTCTCCGCGCCGCAGCGCTCGGCGAATTCCTCGCGGCGGCTGAAGTTGGGGCGGTCCTCCGGATTGGCCCAGCGCGTCCACAGCAGCATGTGGCCATGCTCGAAGGCGTAGAAGCCGCCGCCCTGCTGCCCCCACTTGCCGGCGTCCATGGCGCGGATCTTGTCTTCCTGCGCATTCTTCTGCTTGCGCTGGCTGGTGGTCGCGGCGTAGTTCCAGTGCACCGCCGACACATGGTAGCCATCGGCGCCGTTCTCGGCCTGCAGCTTCCAGTTGCCCTCGAACGTGTAGGTGGACGAGCCGCGCAGCACCTCAAGCCCGTCGGCCGACTGGTCGACGATCATGTCGATGACGCGCGCCGCTTCGCCGAGGAAGTCCTGCAGCGGCGGCACGTCCGCGTTCAGGCTGCCGAACAGGAAGCCGCGGTAGTTCTCGAAGCGCGCCACCTTCTTCAGGTCGTGCGAGCCTTCCTTGTTGAAGCAGTCGGGATAGCCGGCGTTCTCGGGATCCTTCACCTTCAGCAGCTTGCCGCTGTTGTTGAAGGTCCAGCCGTGGAACGGGCAGGTATAAGTGGCCTTGTTGCCGCGCTTGTGGCGGCACAGCATGGCGCCGCGGTGGCTGCAGGCATTGATGAAAGCGTTCACTTCGCCCTGGCGGTTGCGCGCGATCACCACCGGCTGGCGGCCAATATGGGTGGTGTAGTAATCGTTGTTGTTCGGGATCTGGCTTTCGTGCGCCAGGTAGATCCAGTTGCCCTCGAAGATGTGCTTCATCTCGAGTTCGAACAGGTCTTCGTCGGTGAAGGCCGCGCGGTGCAGCCGGTGGTCGCCGCTTGCCTTGTCTTCCACCAGGAAGGCGTCGAGGTCGAGGCGCCCGGCGCTGGGGCGAACGGGGGCCTTGCCCTCCGGATAGATGGGGATCATGGAGTTGTCTCCTGCCGATGTCTTGTCTGCTGGACGGCCCTGCGCATGGCGCTGCCGCCCGGACTGGATCTGCCGGCCCGCGCGGCGGGCGGCACTACGGAAAATCAGGCGGCGGCGCGCTGGCGCTCCACCTCGGCGGCGGGGGCGCCGGCCTGCTCCGGCAGCAGCCGGAAATCGAAGTCGATCGAGGCAAACGGCTTGTCCACGCCGTGTTTGTCGAGCGCTGCGGCTTCGGTGACGCGGGTCACCGCCGGCACCAGCCCCTCGCGGCTGGCGAAGGCGAAGTCATCCCACAGGTATTCGTCGCCGTCGATGTTGATCTGCGTGGTCAGCTTGCGGTGGCCGTCCGCCGACACGAAGAAGTGGATGTGGGCCGGGCGCCGTCCGTGGCGCGCGAGCTGGTCCAGCAGGCCCTGGGTGGTGCCTTGCGGCGGGCAGCCGTAGCCGTTGGGCACGTTGCTGCGGAACTGGTAGCGGCCATTGGCGTCGGTGACGATGGTGCGGCGCAGGTTGAAGTGCGACTGGGTCTTGTCGAAGAACGAATAGTTGCCCATCAGGTTGGCGTGCCACACCTCGACCCTGGCGCCGGGCAGCGGCTTGCCGTCGGCGCCGAACACCGTGCCTTGCATGAACAGGACCTCGCCCTTGCCGTCGTCGCTACCGTCGTCGAGCCGGGCGAAGCCGGTGCTTTCCGGGGCGCCGGCCACGTAGAGCGGGCCTTCGATGGTGCGCGGCGTGCCGCCGGTCAGGCCGGCGCGGGCTTCGGCCTCGTCGGCGCGGACGTCGAGGAAGCGTTCCAGCCCCAGGCCGGCGGCGAGCAGGCCCAACTCCTGGGTGGCGCCCGCCTCGGCGAAGTACTCGATGCCCTTCCAGACTTCGCTGGCGCTCAGGTCGAGGTCCTCGATTGCCTTGAACAGGTCCGCGGTCAGGCGGACTACCACCTGCTGCACGCGCGGGTCGGGGGTGCCTTGCGTGCCGGTGGCGACGATAAAGCTGTGGACCAGGGCGTCGATTTCCGAGTGAGTCATGGGGGTCTCCATAGTTGTGGTTGGGTCCCGGACCATGCTTTGCAGGTATTGAGCTTGTCTTCCGGGTATGGATGGAGCATAGTCAACGCCAGTTTTGGCAGTCCAACACTGATTTAGTATCCGCTTGATACTCAGGAGGTATAGTCGTGGAATTGCGGCACCTGCGTTACTTCGTGGCCGTGGCAGAGGAACGCAACTTCACCCGGGCGGCCGAGCGGCTGCATATCGCACAGCCGCCGCTGTCGCGCCAGATCCAGCAACTGGAGGACGACCTGGGTGTGCAACTCTTCGAGCGCCACTCGCGCCCGCTGAAACTGACCGACACCGGGCGCTTCTTCTATACCCACGCGCTGCAACTGCTGGCCCAGACCGCGGAACTGCAGGCGATGACCAAGCGGGTCGGCAAGATCGAGCACAAGATGTCGGTCGGCTTTGTCGGCTCCACGCTGTACGGGATGCTGCCGCGGATCATCCGGCGCTTCCGGCAGATGCACGCCGATCTCGAACTGAGCCTGCACGAGATGTCGACCATGGACCAGATCAAGGCGCTCAAGGAGGGGCGCATCGACGTGGGCTTCGGGCGCATTCGCCACGAAGACCCGTCGGTGCGGCGCGTGGTGCTGCGCGAGGAGCGCATGATCGTGGCGCTTCCGGTCGGCCATCCGCTGGCTGACGCCAAGCCCGAGCTCGCGCTGCACGACCTGGTCGGCGAGCCGCTCATCATCTTCCCCAAGGCGCCGCGCCCGAGCTTTGCCGACCAGGTGCTGGCCGCCTTCCACGACCGCGCCCTGAAGCCGCGCCGCCTGCACGAGGTGCGCGAGCTGCAGATCGCACTCGGGCTGGTGGCGATGGGCGAAGGCATCTCGGTGGTCCCGAGCAGCGTCTACGGGCTCAAGCGGGGCGACGTGACCTACAAGGAACTGGACGATCCCAAGCTGGTGTCGCCCATTATCATGAGCACGCGCATGCTGGACGAGTCGGCCGACCTGCGCTCGCTGCGGGACATGATCTACCAGCTCTACGAGGATGAGGGCATGGCCTACCTGCCGCCGCCGAAGGATTAGGGATCAACGGGCGGTCCATACTCTGAAGGTATGGAATCAGACGCCAACGGTGTTGGACACCCAAAAAATAGCCCTCCATACTCCGGTGCAACGTTCAACTGCATCAGGAAGGTATGAAAGTGGCGACGCAGCAAAGCACCACGGCCATCGAGTCCATCGAGGCCATCCTGGTCGATCTTCCGACCATCCGGCCGCACCAGCTCGCCATGGCGACCATGCAGCGGCAGACGCTGGTGATCGTCCGGCTGCGCTGTGCCGACGGCGTCGAAGGCCTCGGCGAGGCGACCACCATCGGTGGTCTTTCCTACGGCGACGAGAGCCCCGAAGGCATCAAGCTGACCATCGACAGCTACCTTGCACCAGCGCTGCTGGGCCAGGATGCGGCCAACGTGCATGGCGCCATGGCGCGCCTCGGCAAGGTCGCACGCGGTAACCGCTTCGCCAAGTCGGCGCTCGAGACCGCGCTGCTGGACGCGCAGGGCAAGCGTCTCGGCGTGCCGCTGGCGACACTGCTGGGCGGCGCCGTACGCGACACCCTGCCGGTGCTGTGGACGCTGGCCAGCGGCGACACCGCGCGGGACATCGACGAGGCGGAGCGCCTGCTTGCCGAGCGCCGCCACGACACCTTCAAGCTCAAGATCGGCCGGCGCAGCGTGCGCGAGGACGTGGCGCACGTATCCGCGATCAAGCGCGCGCTGGGCGAGCGGGCGCGCGTCACGGTGGACGTCAACCAGGCCTGGAACGAAGCGGATGCCGCCACCGGCATTGCCATGCTGGAGTCCGCCGGCATCGATCTGATCGAGCAGCCCACGCCTCGCGAACAACGCGCCGCGCTGGCGCGTCTGGCGGCGCGCTTCGTCGTGCCCATCATGGCCGACGAAGCCGTGTGCGGGCCCGAGGATGCGATGGAACTGGCCCGCATCGGCGGCGCCGACGTGTTCGCACTGAAGATCGCCAAGTCGGGCGGCATCTTCGGCATGCTGCGCACGGCCGCGGTGGGCGATGCGGCCGGCATCGCGCTGTATGGCGGCACCATGCTCGAAGGTAGCATCGGCACCATAGCCGCCGCCCACGGCTTTGCGACCCTGCCGCAACTGGCGTGGGGCACCGAACTGTTCGGCCCGCTGCTGCTGAAGGACGACATCGTGGCCGAGCGCCCCGTCTACCGCGACTTCGCGTTGCACCTGCCGCAGGGCCCTGGCCTGGGCATGGCCCTGGACGAGGACAAGCTCGCCCACTACCGGCGCGACCGCGCCTGAATCCCTGCAATCAGACCCCATCAGAATCGAGGCGAGGAGACACCAATGCTGTATCTGGTACGAATGGACGTAAATCTGCCGCACGACATGCCCACCGCGCAGGCGGAGGACATCAAGGCGCGCGAGAAAACCTATGCGCAGGACCTGCAGCGCCAGGGCAAATGGCAGCAGCTCTATCGCGTGGTCGGCGAGTATGCCAACTACAGCGTGTTCGACGTCGAGTCCAACGAGGCACTGCACACGCTGCTGTCGGGGCTGCCGCTGTTCCCGTACATGAAGATCGCCGTCACGCCGCTGGCGCCGCATCCTTCATCGATCCGCTGAGGGAGCCCACGTCATGCGCTTTGCCACCCGCGACGGGCTTCGCCTTCACTATGAACTCCACGGTCCGGCCGGCGCGCCGGTGCTGGTCCTGTCCAACTCACTGGGAACCACCCTGTCGATGTGGGACCCGCAGATGCCGGCGCTGCTGGAGCGCTTCCGCGTGCTGCGCTACGACACGCGCGGCCATGGCGCCTCCGGCGTGCCGACAGCGCCGTTCGGCATGGCCGAGCTTGGTGCCGACGTGCTGGCGGTGATGGACCACGCCGGTGTCGAGCACGCCCACTTCTGCGGCCTGTCGATGGGGGGCATGACCGGCATCTGGCTGGCACGCCATCATCCCGAACGCTTCGGCCGCTTCGTGCTGGCGAATACCGCGGCGCTGATCGGCCCGGCGTCCGGCTGGAACACGCGCATCGAGCGCGTCCGCAACGAGGGCATGGCGGCGATTGCCGAGGGTGTGCTGGCCCGCTGGTTCACGCCGGCCGCGCTGGCAGGCGATCCGGCGCACATCGCGCCCGTGCTCGCCATGCTCGCCCCCACGGATCCCGACGGCTATATCGCCAACTGCGCCGCCGTACGCGATGCCGACCTGCGCGGCCTGCTGCCAGGCATCCGCTCGCGCGTGCTGGTGATCGCGGGCGTGCAGGATGCCGCCACTACGCCGGAACAGGGCCGCGAGCTGGCGCAAGGCATTGCCGACGCCGAATACCTCGCGCTCAATGCCGCGCATTTGTCCAACTGGGAGTTGCCCGAGGCGTTCTCGCACGCGGTGATCCGCTTCCTGTCACAGGCGTGACGCCATACATCCTTACCGGAGCCGACATGACCCAGCCCTGCATCATCTCCGTCGCCATCACCGGCTCGCTGCCGCGCAAGCGTGACAACGCTGCCGTGCCGATCACGGTCAGCGAGCAGATCGAATCCACCCAGGCCGCCTTCGAGGCGGGCGCCACGCTAGTCCACCTGCACGTGCGCAATGACGACGAGACGCCCTCCTCCGAGCCCGACCGCTTTGCCCGCGTGCTGGAGGGCATCCGCAAGCATGCGCCGGGAATCATCACGCAGGTCTCCACCGGCGGCCGCTCCGGCGCGGGAAGGGAGCGAGGGGGGATGCTGTCGCTGCGGCCGGACATGGCATCGCTTGCCACCGGCTCGGTCAATTTCCCGACCCGCGTCTATGACAATCCGCCAGACCTGGTGGACTGGCTCGCCGCGGAAATGAAGGCCTACGCCGTCAAGCCCGAGATAGAGGCCTTCGACCTGTCGATGATCTTCCAGGCAGTGGCCATGCAACAGGCCGGCAAGATCGGCGGCGCGCTGCATATCCAGTTCGTGATGGGGATCAAAAATGCGATGCCGGTCGATCGCGAGGTGCTCGCCTTCTACGTGCACACCCTGCGGCGCCTGGCACCCGATGCGACCTGGACCGGCGCTGGCATCGGTCGGGGCCAGTTGACGATGGCGCGCTGGTCGCTCGAACTGGGCGGCCATTGCCGCACCGGCCTGGAAGACAATGTGCGGCTCGACAAGCAGACACTGGCGCCCTCCAACGCTGCGCTGGTCAGCCAGGTAGCAGCCTTGTGCGAGGAATATGGGCGCCCCGTGGCGACAGTGGCCCAGGCGCGCGCGCTCCTGGGGCTGCCATCAATGGAAATCGACGGGCGTTCGCTGCCCTTGAAAGCGGGAGGGCATTAATTCGGCCCCAGTGTTCTACCGCCACGTCTACCGCCAACCTGTTCCGCTGGCCGGCGATAGCCAGCGAAAGGCACCGCGACAGCCCAGCGCCCTGTCCGCGCTCCGCCGACCGGGATGGCCAAACGCAATGTCGGCAATTCTGCGCGCCCGCGAGATACTGGCAGCTGACGTGCCAACGGAATCGCGCTAAGGGGTCCGGCTGCCTCGACTCTCATGCGCAAGCTGTTCGCGCTGCTCAATCAGAAAGTCCAATCAGCGTGCCTCGGATGCGCTGAACCGTCGCCTGTAGTAACCCGGGCTGGTTCCAAGCCGAGTCCGGAAATGATTGCGCAACGTGGCTGCAGCACCAAAGCCGACTTGCACCGCGATTTCATCCACGGATAAATCGGTCTCTTCGAGCAACGTCCTGGCCCGGCCCAGGCGCTCGGTAAGCAGCCACTCCCCTGGCGGCATCCCCATCGTACTGACAAAGTGCCGCTGAAAGGTCCGGGCACTCATCGCCGTTTGCCTTGCCATTCTGAGAATCGACCAGCCTTCGTCCAATGTTGCGCGCACCGCGTCCACCAAGGGTGCCAGCGACGAGCCGCTACGCTTTGAGACCGGCTCGTCGATATACTGGGCCTGCCCGCCTTCGCGGTGGGGTGGCATGACCAGTCGGCGTGCGACCTGATTGGCAGCGCGCGGGCCAAGATCCCGGCGAATCAGGTGGAGGCACAAGTCGATTCCCGCCGCACTGCCGGCAGACGTGAGGACATCGCCGGCATCGACATAGAGCACGTCCGCTTCCACGTGGACGTCCGGATATCGCGCCGCGAGTGCTGCGGCATGGCGCCAGTGCGTAGTCGCACGCTTTCCATCGAGCAACCCCGCTGCCGCCAGGACAAAGGCGCCGGTGCAGATTGACATGACGCGCGCCCCGCGTTTGTTTGCCTTCCTCAACGCGCGGCAAAGTTCCGGCGGGACCTCCGCTTCGATACCGCGCCACCCCGGAATGATGATGGTCTTCGCTTTGGCCAGGAGTTCGAGGCCACCGTCAGCCTGTACCTGGATGCCCCCCGAACCGCGCAACCTCCCCGATTCGGCGGAACAGGTCGTGAAGCGATACCAGCTGTCACCCATTTCAGGTCTTGGCAGACCGAACACTTCAACGGCGCAGCCATATTCAAAGAGGCTCAGGCCGTCATACACGACGACGGCAACCAGTCCTGCGTTGGCAGACGATTGTGATTTGGTCTTTGGCACGATATGGACGGAAACTGGCATTGATGCCACTAGCGATTGATTTTGCCCCAACCGCTCTACGTCTCGCAAGACTCTCCCCCATGTCTGTTGCGTGTGCTGCGATCCTGATCGCCGCCACTCCCATCAAGTTGGCACGATCTTTACGCAAATTGTCGTTCGTGCCACTGGTGGGTTCAATTTGCGCTGCTTATCCTGTGGCCGGTGGTTCGCGATACGGCAAGCGACGCGCGTCCGCCAGCAATTTCAACCCGCAGAGAGAGTGAAAGTGAAAGACAAACTATTCATGCTTCGCCCCGGCTTTTTTTCAGGCTCGGAAGGTCCGTTCTATTGTGGAGATTCCGTTGCCGTTGAAGGCCTGCTCGGCTTCTTCCCGCAGTTGCGCAATGAAGTTGATGTCGAATACATCGATGCGCCCCGCCCTCGCATGGCAATTGTCGAACTGATCGGCGAGGCGAACCAGTCCGCCCCCGTCCTGGTGCTCGGCGCCGGGCGCGCGCCGGTCGATGACGGCGTGGAGATTCACGTAAGCGGCCAGACGCGTTTTATCGATTCGCCCGACCATATCCGTCGATACCTGTCGTCGCAGTACGGTGTGGCGCATCCCGCCTCCTGACTACAGGCCAACCCGGCTCATGCGTGAAGAGGCCTTCCATGCAGCCCCGCGCGCCGATCGCAGCCATTGCGATTTGCGGCATCGCCTGCCGCAACTTTGGCGATGCCCATGCGTGGCGGGCCTCGACTTCGAACCTGCTCAGTATCGCTTCAGGCAATCGCCTGAAGTCTCTTGAATAAGCTATGGATTCCCCTATGTCTTCGCCCAAGCACGCCAAGGTCCTGATTCTCGGTTCCGGCCCTGCCGGCTATACCGCCGCCGTCTATGCAGCGCGCGCCAACTTGTCGCCGGTGCTCGTCACGGGCCTGGCGCAAGGCGGCCAGTTGATGACCACGACCGATGTCGAAAACTGGCCGGCGGATGCAACGGGGGTGCAGGGCCCAGAGCTGATGCAGCGCTTTCTCGATCACGCGGAGCGCTTCAAGACCGAGATCGTGTTCGACCACATCCACACGGCAAAGCTCGACGGGAAGCCGATTCGCCTGATCGGCGAATCCGGCGAGTACACCTGCGACGCGCTGATCATCGCGACAGGCGCGTCCGCACAGTATCTCGGCCTGCCGTCCGAGGAATCCTTCATGGGCCGCGGCGTGTCCGCTTGCGCGACCTGCGACGGCTTCTTCTACCAGCAGCAGCATGTAGCCGTGGTTGGCGGCGGCAATACGGCGGTCGAGGAAGCGCTGTATCTGGCTGGCATCGCGAAAAAGGTCACGGTGATCCACCGCCGCGACAAGTTCCGCGCCGAGCCGATCCTGGTCGACCGTCTGCTCGAGAAGGCGAAGCAAGGTGTTGTCGAGATCAAATGGAACCACGTGCTCGACGAAGTGAATGGCGACGGGGCTGGCGTGACCGGCCTGCGCATCAGGCATGCGCAAACCGGCGAGACCACCGAACTCGCACTCCAAGGCGTTTTCATCGCCATCGGCCACAAGCCGAACTCCGATCTCTTCAGAGGCCAGCTCGAGATGACGAACGGCTACATCGTCACCAACGGCGGCCTCTCGGGCAACGCCACGGGCACGAGTGTGCCGGGCGTGTTCGCGGCAGGCGACGTGCAGGACCACATCTATCGGCAGGCGATCACCAGCGCCGGCACGGGCTGCATGGCCGCGCTCGACGCGCAGCGATACCTGGAAAGTACGCCGGAGCCTGCTGTTCTACATTGCACCATCCCAGTAGAAAATTATTCTAATTAGGAGCGAGCTTACGGGTGTTTATGGAAGCAATTTGCGGAAATCGAACACTATGATTTCTCTCACAAACAGCGCGAAACCGGCTTTCCAATCCAGGATCGGACAATGCGCAATACCGGATGACGCCCCCACCATGAGAACAATATTCCGGCTCTTCCAAGAGCACCCGGCATCGGTTGGCGAGAGCTATCTGCAGCATATGTTGTCGTCGTTTTCATTTGGCGCGTCGATGCTGTTCGCATCGATCGCGGCGCTCGTGCACGGCATGCTGCCTTTTCTCTTCGTCGCCACAGGCAGCAACACGATCTCCCGGCTGCATGAGCGCATGGTCACCCATCGCAACCGCGTGGCGTCGCGTCACCGATAAACAAGCCCCCCTTCGACAACAACATGACAAGCTCACTAGCGTCTTCCCTGCTACGCCCGGTCCCCTATATGGGCGTGATCCACGTCGTTCACGAAGCCGTCAAGCTCGGCTTCCGCAACGGTCATCCCGACTGGTGCAACCTCGGCCAGGGGCAGCCTGAAATCGGGCCCATGGCAGGCGCGCCGGAACGGTTGGCTTCACTGCAGTTCGACGTGGCCGATTGCGCCTACGGGCCGGTCGGCGGCATCGATGCCCTGCGTCAGGCGGTCGCGGACGATTACAACCGTCGCTATCGTCACGGCAAGGCATCGCAGTACACGAAGGACAATGTTGCGATTGCGTCCGGCGGGCGGCTTGCGCTGTCGCGCCTGCTCGCCACCCTGGGCGAAATTCGCCTGGGCCACGTCGTGCCCGACTACACCGCCTACGAAGATCTGATCGCTTACCACCGCCATCGCTTCACGCCGGTCACGCTGCCCGTGGGGCCCGAAGACGGCTTTGCCATCCCGGCGCAGGCGCTCGAGGGACTGATCGCAAGGGAAGAGCTGGACGCACTGCTGTGGAGCAATCCCAACAACCCCACCGGGGCCGTGGTACGTGGTGAAGCACTGGCACAGTATGTGGCGGCGGCGCGCAACACGGGCTGCTGGATGCTGCTCGACGAGTTCTATTCGCACTTCGTGTTCGAAGATGGCCATGCCCCCGCGGACAAGCCGGTATCTGCCGCCGAGTTCGTCGAGGACGTGGAAACGGACCCGGTCGTCATCGTCGACGGCTTGACGAAAAATCATCGTTACCCCGGACTGCGCGTGGGCTGGGTGGTGGGGCCGACCGAGGTGATCGACATGATCAGCCGTGCCGCAAGCGCCATCGACGGCGGCCCGCCGACGATCGTGCAACGGCTTGCCGTGCAAGCGCTGCAACGCGACCGTGCGGATCAGGAAACGTCCGCATTGCGGAAGATGTTCGCCAGGAAGCGCCGCATCATGCTGGACGCGCTGACCGACATGGGTGTCGAGATCCCATGCCCTGGCAACGGCACGTTCTATCTCTGGGGCCGGGTGCATCGGCTGCCCGCGCCGCTGAACACCGCGGACACCTTCTTTACGGAGGGTCTCAAGCGCAAGGTCATGACCGTGCCCGGCAGGTTCTTCGACGTCAATCCGGGCAACCAGCGCGCCACCGAATACATCGACGCAAGCTGGGTGCGCTTCTCGTTCGGCCCGCCCGAGCCCAATCTCCGCATGGGACTGGAGCGCCTGGGCGACATGGTCAACAGCGCCAGACGAGGGTAATCCGGATGTCCCCCGATACCTACCTCTCGCACGGCGTGATCGATCCGGACGATTTCGGCGGCGTCGTCAATCCGCCGGTTTTCCATGCGTCGACGGTGACGTTTCGCAATCTCGACGACATGGAAGCGCGCGGGCGTGCCATGTCGGGCGCCGACACGGATGTCATGTGGTACGGCCGCAAAGGCACGCCGACCACCTTCGCGTTGCAGAACGCACTCGCGCAGCTCGAAGGCGGGCACCGTTCGCTGTTAGTGTCGTCCGGCCTGGCGGCGTGTACGAGCGCCATCATGGCATTCGTCAAAGCCGGCGATCACATTCTGGTGAGCGACAGCGTCTATGGCCCGACGCGCCACTACGTCGAAACGGTACTGGCCCGCTGCAACGTGTCAGCGACGTTCTACAACCCCACGCTTGGGTCCGACATCGCGGCCTTGTTCCGTCCGACCACGACGCTCGTGTTCGCCGAGTCACCGGGTTCGCAGACGTTCGAAATGCAGGACATTCCTGCCATTGCGAAGGTCGCACACCGGCATGGCGCGGTCGTCGTCATCGACAACACGTGGGCCACGCCCTTGTTCTTCAAGCCATTCGAGCACGGCGTGGACGTCTCCGTGCATGCGGGGACGAAATACATCGTTGGGCATTCGGACGCCTTGATGGGTGTGATCACGACCAACCGTGAGTCATGGAACACGGTGCGCGACTATGTCTTCGCCACTGGCCAGCACGCGGGCCCGGACGACGTCTATCTCGCGCAGCGGGGCTTGCGGACGATGGCCGTGCGCCTTGAGCGGCATCAGCGTAGCGGACTGGCAATTGCCGATTGGCTGGCGTGCCGCCCGGAGGTGGCCCGGGTATTGCACCCCGGGCTCCCTGGTGCGCCGGGCCACGCCCTTTGGCGTCGGGATTTCACGGGGGCTTCAGGATTGTTCAGCGTCGTGCTCAAGCCCGGATATGGGCGTGAGGCGTTCCGTGCCTTCATCGACGACCTGAAGCTGTTCCGCCTAGGCTTTTCCTGGGGCGGATTCGAGAGTCTGGTGATGCCCTTCGATCCCAGGGAGGAGCGCCCCGCAGCCGCCTGGCCGTATGCCGGCCAGGCATTTCGATTGCACGTGGGCCTGGAGGCCAAGGAGGATTTGATCGCCGACCTGGAAGCCGCGTTCCGCAGACTTGCCGTGCAGTAGCAGTGCCCTCAAAAAAATACCTATTCCTACATTGGAGACAAGACATGAAATCCCTGAAGCTGCTGTTGCAAAGCGCGTGCATCGCGACCCTCCTGATTGTCACGGCGCCCGCCGTGCACGCTGAAGATCTGCTGGATTCGGTCAAAGTCAGCGGTGTCCTGAAAGTCGGCATGGAGGGCACTTACCCACCCTTTGGCTATCGCAATGGCGACGGTCAGCTCGACGGCTTTGACGTGGCCGTAGCCAAAGCCGTGGCCGACAAGATGGGGCTCAAGGTCCAGTTCATCACCACCGAGTGGAGTGGCATCATTGCCGGCCTGCAAGCCGGCAAGTTCGACGTCATCGTCAACCAGGTGGGCATCACGCCGGCGCGCCGCCAGGCTCTGGATTTTACCCAGCCATACGTCTATTCCGCGGTCCAGGTACTTCAGCGCAACAATGACAAGCGCGAGTTCAATTCGCTTGAAGAGCTGAAGGGAAAATCCGTCGGCGTCACGCTGGGCAGCAACTATGCCGAACTGGCGAAATCCGTGCCGGGTATCCTGGTGCAGACCTATCCGGGTACGTCGGAAAACCTGCGTGACCTGGCGGCCGGGCGCATCGATGCGGCCCTCAATGACCGCCTGATGCTGCCATACCTGATCAAGAACTCCAAGATGCCGCTACGCACCGGCGCGCTGCTCGCTGGCACGAAGCTTGAGATGGGAATCCCGTTCCGCAAGGGCAATCCCAAGTTTGCCAAAGCCATTGACGACGCACTGAACGCGTTGCAGCAGGATGGCACGTTGCGCAAGCTGTCCATCCAGTGGTTGGGTACCGACGCCAGCAGACCCGTCGCCCAGTAATCGCTGCCACGCCGGCCGGCTCCTTCCATCGCTGCAGGCCTCGGCCTGGCCGGCCACGCGGCCACTTCTACGGATCGAATCATGGAATCTCTTGATCTAGTCATTCATGCATCGCCGGTACTCCTGCACGGAGCAGTGATCACCGTGAAATTTGCCCTGGCGTCGATGGTCTTCGGCCTGCTGGTCGGGATCGTGGTCGCCATCATGGGTATCAGCACCAGTCCAATCCTCGGCGGCATTGCGCGCGCCTATGTCAGTGTCATGCGCGGGACGCCGCTGCTGGTCCAGATGTTCGTCGTCTACTATGGCCTGCCAGACCTCGGCATTTCCCTGGACCCCACCAGCGCCGGCATTCTTACCCTCACGGCCAATGCCGGCGCGTACCTGTCGGAAAGCATGCGCGGCGCGATTCTCGGTATCGGCAGAGGGCAATGGAGCGCCGCGCACAGCCTCGGGCTGGGCCATCTGCAGACGCTGCGTTACATCGTCTGCCCGCAGGCCCTGCGGCTCGCCGTGCCAAGCCTCGGCAACACGCTCATCAGCCTGATCAAGGATACGTCGCTAGTGTCAGTCATCACCGTGACCGAGTTGCTCAGGTCGTCCCAGGAAATCATCGCATCAACGTTCCAACCGCTTCCCTTGTATCTGTCGGTAGCAGCGATCTACTGGCTGTTCAGCACCGGATTGTCATGGGCACAGCGACGCCTCGAGGCGCGTCTGACACTGCCTGTGACGCGTTGATCTAACGGGTCGGAAACCCGAAGAATGCAATCTGCAAGTAGGAGACAAAACGATGATCGCGCTCGAAGGCGTATCGAAGTGGTACGGTCAGTTCAAGGTGCTTGATGCGTGCAGCACCCAGGTAGAAAAAGGCGAGGTCGTGGTCATCTGCGGCCCTTCCGGATCAGGAAAATCCACGCTGATCAAAACGGTCAACGGCCTCGAGCCGTTTCAGCAGGGCCGGATCAGTGTGGACGGGGTAATGGTCGGTGATCCGAAGATCAAGCTCGCCCAGTTGCGTGCGCGGGTTGGCATGGTGTTTCAGCATTTTGAGCTGTTCCCGCATCTGTCCATTCTCGACAACCTGTCCCTGGCGCAGGTCAAAGTGTTGAAACGCCGCAAAGAGGAAGCACAGGAGAACGGCATGCGCCTGCTCGAGCGCGTCGGCCTGAAAGCGCATGCGCGGAAATACCCCGGGCAGCTTTCGGGCGGGCAGCAACAGCGCGTTGCCATTGCACGCGCGCTGTCGATGGATCCGATCGCCATGCTGTTCGACGAACCGACATCGGCGCTCGATCCCGAAATGATCAATGAGGTGCTGGACGTCATGGTCGAACTGGCACGCGAGGGCATGACGATGATCTGCGTCACCCATGAAATGGGGTTCGCGAAGAAGGTCGCCAGCCGCGTAATTTTCATGGATGGCGGCGCCATCGTCGAGGATACCGGCAAGGACGCCTTCTTCGGCGACCCGAAGTCGGCCCGTGCGAAGGAGTTTCTCGCAAAGATCCTGCATTGACTCACACCCGCTTGCATAAAGGCGGGGGCGGTCGGGGGCGATCAAGGTTCCCGCTGACAACGCCCGCCGCCGCACCGTCCTGGTCCACCTCCCCCAAAGTCGAAATCATGAAGATCTCGGATCGCCTTGCCGCTTTCTCCCGCCTCGATCTGGTCGGCGCGGTCACGCCCCTGCAAAAGCTTGATCGCCTGTCCGGGATGCTCGGGCGCGATATCTACGTCAAGCGGGATGACACCACACCACTTGCGTTTGGCGGAAACAAGCTGCGCAAGCTTGAGTTCCTGGCGGCTGACGCCTTGCGCCAGGGCGCCGATACGCTGGTAACGGCCGGAGCCATACAGTCGAATCATGTCCGCCAGACGGCGGCGCTGGCGGCCCGTCTTGGGCTACGCTGCAACGCGTTGCTGGAGAACCCGACCGGCACGGCAGACGGCGACTACCTGCACAGCGGCAACCGCCTGCTGCTCGATTTGTTCGACGCACAGGCCGAGCCGGTTACTAGTCTCGACAACGCCGACGCACAGTTGCAAGCCCTTGCGGAACGGCTGCGTGGCGAGGGGCACAAGCCGTATGTCATCCCAATCGGCGGGTCCAATCCGCTGGGGGCATTGGGGTATGTACGTGCCGGCCTGGAGCTGGCGCAGCAAGCCGAGGAGATGGGTCTTGCGTTCTCGGCGGTCGTGCTGGCGTCCGGCAGTGCCGGAACCCATGGCGGGCTTGCGTTTGCGCTCGCACACGCGATGCCGGATACACCGGTCGTCGGCGTTACCGTGTCGCGCAGCGTCGCGGCGCAAACGCCGAAGGTGGCTGGGCTGATCGAAGGGACTGCCGCGCTGCTCGATGTCGCGGTGCCGGCATGGCTGAAGGTCGAGTTGTGGGACGAGTACTTCGCACCTCGCTATGGTGAACCCAACCAGGCGGGACTGGAGGCCATCCGCATCCTGGCAGGTACCGAAGGTGTGTTGCTCGATCCCGTCTATACGGGGAAGGCGATGGCTGGTTTGCTCGATGGCGTCGCGCGCGGGCGTTTTGCTTCGGATGGCCCGGTGTTGTTCCTGCATACCGGTGGTGCGCCGGCGTTGTTTGCGTATCGCAATGCAATCAATACAGGTCCGAGGGACTAAAGCGGGAACGGAGGGGAAGTCGACACCACCGCCCAGCCCCGCCGCGGCAACGCGAAGCGCGGAGCCAAAAGACAAGGCGCCTCGAGGGCGCCCTGTATGCTCGATTAAAAGCGGATTACACGTTACTCCCACTCAATCGTCGCCGGCGGTTTCCCCGACACGTCATACACAACCCGGTTCAGGCCACGTACTTCGTTAATGATCCGGTTAGAGCAACGGCCCAGCAGCGCATAGGGCAGGTGCGCCCAGTGCGCGGTCATGAAATCGGTGGTCTGCACCGCGCGCAGCGCCACGACGTAGTCGTAGGTGCGGCCGTCGCCCATCACGCCCACGGACTTGACCGGCAGGAACACGGCGAAGGCCTGGCTGGTCAGGTCGTACCAGCTCTTGCCGACCTGGTCCGGCTCGCACACGCCCGCGGCGGCGTCCTGTTCGGTGGCGATGGTCTTGCGCAGTTCTTCGATGAAGATGGCATCGGCGCGGCGCAGCAGGTCGGCGTAGTCGCGCTTGACTTCGCCCAGGATGCGCACGCCCAGGCCCGGGCCCGGGAACGGGTGGCGGTAGACCATTTCCGGCGGCAGGCCCAGGGCCACGCCCAGCTCGCGCACTTCGTCCTTGAACAGGTCGCGCAGCGGCTCCAGCAGCTTCAGGCCCAGCGTTTCCGGCAGGCCGCCGACGTTGTGGTGGCTCTTGATGGTGGTGGCCTTCTTGGTCTTGGTGCCGCCCGACTCCACCACGTCCGGATAGATCGTGCCCTGCGCCAGCCACTTGGCGTTGGTCAGCTTCCTGGCCTCGGCCTGGAATACTTCGACGAACTCGCGGCCGATGATCTTGCGCTTCTGCTCGGGATCGGTCACGCCGGCCAGATGGCCGAGGAACTGATCGGAGGCGTCGATATGCACGACCTTGGCGTGCAGGCGGCCGACAAACATTTCCATCACCAGCTTGCCTTCGTCCTGGCGCAGCAGGCCGTGGTCGACGAACACGCAGGTGAGCTGATCGCCGATGGCGCGGTGGATCAGCGCCGCGGCCACCGACGAGTCGACGCCGCCGGACAGGCCCAGGATGACTTCTTCATCGCCGACCTGCTCGCGGATCTTGGCAACTGCTTCCTCGATATGGTCGCGCATGACCCAGTCAGGCTTGCAGCCGGCGATGCCGAGCACGAAGCGCTCCAGCATCTGGCGGCCCTTGGCGGTATGCGTGACCTCGGGGTGGAACTGCACCGCGTAGTAGCCGCGCGCCTCGTCGGCCATGCCGGCGATCGGGCAGCTGGGGGTGGAGGCCATCAGCTTGAAGCCCGGCGGCAGGCCGGCAACCTTGTCGCCGTGGCTCATCCAGACCTTGAGCATGCCATGGCCTTCCGGCGTGCGGAAATCCTCGATGTCCTTGAGCAGGTTGGTGTGGCCATGGGCGCGCACCTCGGCGTAGCCGAATTCGCGCTGGTCGCTCCACTCGACCTTGCCGCCCAGCTGCACGGCCATGGTCTGCATGCCGTAGCAGATGCCCAGCACCGGCACGCCCAGGTCCCACACGGCTTGCGGCGCGCGCAACTGGTGGTCTTCATAGGTGCTGGCGTGGCTGCCGGACAGGATGATGGCCTTGGGGGCGAACTCGCGGACGAAGTCGTCGGAGACGTCGTTCGGGTGGATCTCGCAATAGACGTGCGCCTCGCGGACGCGGCGGGCGATCAGCTGCGTGACCTGCGAGCCGAAATCAAGAATGAGGATTTTGTCGTGCATGATGGGCCGATGGCGTGTCTTCCGGAATGGGCTCGGTCACGACTTCCGTGCCGGGGCCATAGCCCGGCGGCGGCGTGATGACCGGCTCGCGCCGGTATTCTGGGGTATTCGTTGGGCGCGCCGCGGGGGCGACGCCGGGTTCCTTGCGGACTTCCTTCTTGTGTTCCTGTTCCTGCAGTGCGCGCTCGGCCTTCAGCTGCCTTTCGCGGTTGCGCACGCGCCTGGAAGCGGGAATCTGCACCAGCGCAAAAAACGCCAGCACCACTGCCATCACCGGCAGCCAGATCTTGCCCGCGCCGACCAGCGGCAGTTCCATGAACACCATCCAGGCAATGATCAGCACTGCGCTGGCCAGGTTCACATAGCCGGCTGTGCGCGCCACTGGCACCGTCAGCTGGCCGTTGAATGTTGCCTGCCACAGCAGCGCGGCCAGGCCGACCAGTGCCACGCCCAGCAGCTGCCCGAACAGGGCCGGTTGCGGCTGCGGCAACTGCAGCGCCGCATACAGCGTGGTGAACGGGGACATCAACAGCAGGATGCCCAGCATCAAATCCACCAGGGCATCAAAAAACAGCACGGCTCGCAGCAATACCTTCATTGGCGCTCCTCGTCATGGGCCTGGCCGATGGTGCGGCCGGCGGGTGCGGCCCACGTTCAGGCAACACCGGCTTGGCGAGCGGCCGGGCCGGATGGCATTCCGGTCAGGCGAAGGCGCCGCCCGCGGCAATGCGCCCTCGCCCCGACGACGTTGCGGCCGCGCACCGCCGCGAGGCGACGGGCGCAGCCGCTGCGCCTCAGTCGATATGGTAGTTCGGCGCTTCCTTGGTGATCTGCACGTCGTGCACGTGCGATTCACGCATGCCGGCTGCCGTGATCTGGACGAACTGGGCGCTCTCGTGCCAGTCGGCAATCGACTTGCTGCCGCAATAGCCCATCGAGGCACGCACGCCGCCGGTCAGCTGGTGGATGATCGCCATCACCGAGCCCTTGTACGGCACGCGGCCTTCAATGCCTTCCGGCACCAGCTTGTCGACGTTGGCGGTGTTGTCTTCCTGGAAGTAGCGGTCTGCCGCGCCATCCTTCATCGCACCCACCGAACCCATGCCGCGGTAGCTCTTGAACGAACGGCCCTGGAACAGGAAGGTTTCGCCCGGCGCTTCCTCGGTACCCGAGAACATGCCGCCCATCATCACCGTGTGGGCGCCGGCCGCCAGGGCCTTGGCCACATCGCCGGAGTAGCGCACGCCGCCGTCAGCGATCAGCGGCACGCCGGTGCCCTTGAGGGCCTCGGCCACGTTGGAAACCGCCGTGATCTGGGGCACGCCCACGCCGGCAACGATACGCGTGGTGCAGATCGAGCCCGGGCCGATGCCGACCTTGACGCCGTCGGCGCCATGCTCGACCAGCGCACGCGCGGCATCGCCGGTGGCGATATTGCCGCCAACCACCTGCACCTGCGGGAAGTTCTGCTTGACCCAGCGCACGCGGTCCAGCACGCCCTGGCTATGGCCGTGCGCCGTATCCACCACAATCACATCGACGCCGGCCTTGACCAGCAGTTCGACGCGCTCGTCGTTGTCCGGGCCCACGCCGACCGCGGCGCCCACGCGCAGCTGGCCGCGCTCGTCCTTGCTGGCGAGCGGATTGTCCACTGCCTTCTGGATGTCCTTCACCGTGATCAGGCCGCGCAGCTCGAAGGCCTGGTTGACCACCAGCACGCGCTCAAGGCGGTGGCGGTTCATCAGGCGCTTGGCTTCTTCCAGCGTCGCGCCTTCGGCCACGGTCACCAGCTTTTCGCGGGGCGTCATCTTGGCGCGCACCGGGGCGTCGAGCTCTTCCTCGAAGCGCAGGTCGCGGTTGGTGATGATGCCGACCACGGCCTTGCCTTCCAGCACCGGGAAGCCGGAAATGCCATGTTGCTGCGACAGCGCGATCACATCGCGGACCTTCATGTCCGGCGAAATGGTGATCGGATCACGCAGCACGCCCGACTCATAGCGCTTCACGCGCGCGACTTCGCGGGCCTGGTCGGCGGGCTTCAGGTTCTTGTGGACGATGCCGATACCGCCGGCCTGCGCCATGGAAATCGCCAGGCGGGCTTCCGTCACTGTGTCCATCGCCGCGGATACCAGCGGGATGTTCAGTTCAATGGAGCGGGTCAGGCTGGTGCGGAGGGAGACATCCCGGGGAAGGACGGCCGAATAGGCCGGGACGAGCAGCACGTCATCGAATGTGAGTGCTTTCTGGACAAGACGCATAGCAAATCCTCTAGGCGCAAAACCGAATTATACAGGAATGCGCGCTTTGCTGATGCACTGCAATGGGCTTTCCTGGAAGCGGTCTGCTATGCTCGTCGTCCTTTTATTCGGGCGAACGCGAAGCATGGGAATCGGCGTATTGTGCGGGCTGCTGGCAGGCGCCTTCTGGGGCATGGTCTTTATCGCCCCCAAGCTGCTGCCCGTGTTCTCGCCGTGGGAGCTGGCCATCGGCCGCTACCTGGCCTACGGCCTGGTCGCCTTCGTGGCCGCGCTGCCGCTGATGAAGCGCATCGCGCGCAAGCTGACCCGGGCGGACTGCGTGGCGCTGCTGCGCCAGGCCTTCACCGGCAACCTGCTCTACTACGTGCTGCTGGCCTTCGGCGTGCAGCTCGCCGGGGTGGGTCCCACCTCCCTGATCATCGGCATCCTGCCGATCTCGGTCACCATCATGGGCCGGCGCGACCACGGCGCCATGCCGCTGTCGCGGCTGGCGTGGCCGCTGCTGGTGGTGGCCGCCGGCATCGCCTGCATCAATATCGACCTGTTCGGCGGCGGCCAGAGCGCCCACGCGGCGGCAGCCGGCGCGGCAGTCCGGCCGGTCTGGCAGAAACTGGCCGGGGTCTGCTGCGCAGCCGGCGCGCTGGTCTGCTGGACGCTCTACGCGGTCGATAACGCACGCTACCTGCAGCGCAACCCGCACTACAGCGGCAATGAATGGTCGGCGCTGTACGGGTTGTCGACCGGCGCGGTGTCGGCGGTGCTGGCCGTGATCGGCTGGGCGCTGGCGGGCGACACGCTGACCGCGGGCGACAGTGGCCGTGACTGGCAGTGGTTCTGGATGGTCAATGCCGCGGTGGCGCTGGGCGCATCACTGATCGGCAACAACCTGTGGAACATCGCCAGCCGGCGCCTGCCGCTGACGCTGTCGGGCCAGATGATCGTGTTCGAGACGCTGTTCGCGCTGGCCTACGGTTTTGTCTTCGACCACCGCTGGCCGCGGCCGCTGGAAATCGCCGCCATTGTGTTGCTGATGGTCGGCGTGGCCTGGTCGGTGCGCTTGCACGCCACCGACAAGTCTGCGTAGACTAGCGAACGATGGCGCGGGGGTCACACGCGCCACGAACAACAGCTTTACCAGGGTCAAACCGGCGCTACGCACCTGATACCGGGCGGGCGCCAAGCCATCGCCGCGGCTGTCCTGCCGCGGCATCGCCATGCGCCCAGCCGGCGGCCCAGCACGATTCCAGCCGCACCAGTTACTTCCGAGTCACTTTAAGACGCCTCGCCATGAAACGATCGTCCGCGCTGTGCCTGCTTGCCGCCGCCACTCTCGCCGTTCCCGTCCAGGCCCTTGCCTACTGGCAATGGCGCGACGCCAACGGCCGCATGGTCTACAGCGACGTGCCGCCGTCGGCGGCGGCAGCCAAGGTGCTGCGCGCCCCGGGCCGCTTCGCCGGCGAGCTGCAGCCGGTGGAGGCCGCCAATGCCGGGGCGCCCGCCCCTGCTGCCCCGGCTCCGGCCAAGCCCGCCGCGGCCCCGGCGCCGACGCCCGAAGAAGCCTTCCAGAAGCGCCGCGAGGCCAGCCTGAAAGCCGCTACCGAAGAGGCCCGCAAGGAAAGCGAGGCGGCCGAGCGCGAGGCCCGCTGCGCGCAGCTGCGCAACTACGCCAACGGCCTGCAGCAAGGCATGCGCGCCGCGGTGGCGGGTCCGGACGGTTCGCTGCAGCACCTGAACAGCGACCAGCGCCAGGCCGAGGTGCTCAAGACCAACGCCAGCCTCGAGAAGAACTGCAGCTGAAACCAAAGAAAAACGGGGCGCATCGGCCCCGTTTGCATGCCTGGCAGGCTCGGCTCAACCGCTGCCGCGCAACCACTTCTGGCCTTCGCGCGTGCCGCCCGCGCGCTGCTTCTGCACGCGCTTGCGGCGCGCCTGCTTGGGATCGGCGGTCAAGGGCCGGTAGACCTCCACGCGGTCGCCTTCGCGCACCACCGTCTCCGGCGTCTTGAGCTTGCCGAAGATGCCCACCCGCATGGTCGACGGGTCCACCTCCGGACAGGCCTGCTGCAGCCCGGAGCCGACTATGGCCGCGGCAATCGTGGTGCCGGCTGGCACGTCGATCTCCTTCAGGAAGACGCTATCGGGCCGCGCATAGCAGACCGCGATATGCACCGCCCCCGCGCCGGCGTCAGTTGGCGACATAGACCACCTCGGCCCGCTTGACGAAGGCGTCGACAAAGGTATTGGCAATCATGCTGAAGACCGGGCCGATGATTTTTTCCAGCAGCAGGCTGGAAAACTCATAGTGCAGGTGGAATTCGATCTTGCAGGCGTCTTCGCGCAGAGGCGTAAAGCGCCATGCGCCGTTGAAGGTCTTGAACGGCCCGTCGGCAAAGGTCATGTCGATGCGGGTGGGGCGTTCTTGCGTATTGCGGGTGTGGAAGAACTGCTGGATCCCCTTGAAGTGGATATGGATCTTGGCGTCGAGCATGGTATCGGTCTGCTCGAACACCTCCACGCCACCGCACCATGGAAGGAACTTGGGATAGTCCTCCACGCGCGTGACCAGGTCGTACATCTGCGCGGCGGAGTAGCCGAGCAGCACGGATTTATGGACGTCTGCCATGTAGTGGGCAATCTGGCTTCCGGCCACGCCGTGCGCAACGCGCGGCAGCATGAGCCGGTACCGGGGCTGGTTTGCTAAAATGCCAATTTTAGCCGACGCTGGCGCATGGCGGCACCTCGCCATGCGGCACTGCAGCGATCCGACCGGATTCCACTCATTGTTCCCCCACCCGCACGCATGACCATCGCAGACAACAAAAAGGCCTTTTTCGACTACTTCATCGAAGAGCGATATGAGGCCGGGATCGTGCTGGAAGGCTGGGAAGTCAAGGCGATCCGGGCCAACCGCGTGCAGATCAAGGAGGGCTACGTGGTGGTGCGCGATGCCGAGATGTTCCTGATCGGCGCCCATATCAGCCCGCTGCAAAGCGCCTCCACCCACGTCAATCCCGACCCGGTGCGCACCCGCAAGCTGCTGCTCAAGGCCGACGAGATCAAGAAGCTGATCGGCAAGGTCGAGCAGCGCGGCTATACCCTGGTCCCGCTGAACCTGCACTACACGCGCGGCCGCGTCAAATGCGAGATCGGCCTGGCCAAGGGCAAGAAGCAGTTCGACAAGCGCGAGACCGAGAAACAGCGCGACTGGCAGCGCGAGAAGGCCCGCATCATGAAGGGCGACGCCAAGGACTGAGCCCCGGCGCCGCGCTGCCGCGGCGTGTCCGTCAGCCCCTTCAGGCAGCCTTCTGCTGCCCCTTCACGATCTGCAGGGCGGCCGCGATCATGCTGCTCATGTCGCCCATATTGCCCGGCACGATCAGCGTATTGCCCTGCTTGGCCAGGTTGCCGAAGGCGGCCACGTATTCCTCGGCCACCTTCAGGTTGACCGCATCCATGCCACCTTCGGTGCGGATCGCATTGCCGATCTTCTGGATCGCCTGCGCGTTGGCCTCGGCCACCGCCAGGATCGCGCTCGCCTCGCCCTGGGCCGTGTTGATGGCGGCCTGCCGCTCGCCCTCTGACTTCTGGATCGCCGCCTCGCGCGCGCCCGTGGCCAGGTTGATCTGCTCCTGGCGCTTGCCCTCCGACGCCGCGATCAGCGCGCGCTTTTCACGTTCGGCGGTGATCTGCGCCTGCATCGCGTGCAGGATCTCCTTGGGCGGGGTCAGGTCCTTGATCTCGTAGCGCAGCACCTTGACGCCCCAGTTGGATGCGGCCTCGTCCAGCGCGTTGACCACGCTGTGGTTGATGAACTCGCGCTCCTCGAAGGTCTTGTCGAGCTCCAGCTTGCCGATCACCGAGCGCAGCGTGGTCTGCGACAGCTGCGTGATCGCCACCACGAAATTGCTCGATCCATACGATGCCTTCATCGGGTCCGTGACCTGGAAGTACAGCACGCCATCGACCTGCAGCTGGGTGTTGTCCTTGGTGATGCAGACCTGGCTGGGCACGTCCAGCGGGATTTCCTTGAGCACGTGCTTGTAGGCGACGCGGTCGACGAACGGCACCACGATCGACAGCCCCGGCGTCAGCGTCGCGTGGTAGCGGCCCAGGCGCTCGAGCACCCAGGCATGCTGCTGCGGCACGATCTTGATGCCCTTGGCAATCAGCACGATAACGGCAATGAGGATGATCAGCGGCAACAAACCAAGCTGAAATGCGAGCATGTAACGACCCTCCAGACAGAAGACAGCAGTACGGAGCCGCCAGGCGGCGGCAGGCGGATCGCAGCGCGACAATTGCCGCGCTGCGCATTAAGACAGGGTTTCAGCGGGGAGACACGACCAGGGTGCTGCCACGCACCGCGACGATGCGGTGGCGTCCTGGTGCGGCGGCACAGTTGGGCGCCAGCTCCACGGTCCAGTCGGCGCCGCGGTACGGCACGCGGGCGCGCCCGTTGGCGTCCCAGCCGGGCACGTCCAGCTCCTGGCCGATATCGATATTGACGTTGGGATCGGCGGCGGCGTTGCCGCGCCGCAGCTTGCCAAAGCGGGTGCGGCGCAGGCCTGCGATCAGCACCGCAGCGACCAGCGCCGCCACCAGCGTCTGCGCGGCCGGCGACAATCCCAGCAAGGCCCCCACGCCGCCGGCGGCCAGCCCCACCGCCACCATCAGCAGGTAGAAGGTGCCGGTGTTCATCTCGATGATCACCAGCGCGACCGCTGCCACGAACCAGATGTAGTACGCCATCCAAGCTCCCGTTCGTCCAGATACATCCCGAAAAGTAAAAACCCCGCAGCGCCTTTCAGCGTCTGCGGGGCAGTAGCAACACCTGACGCAGGGCCGGTGCCTGCCGGCTGCCAGAAGGCGCCGGCAATGTCGTTATTGTGACGTCAAATGCTTCAGGAAGCCAGCTTTTGCCAGGTCTCGACCACCGAGTCCGGATTCAGCGAGATCGACTTGATGCCTTCCTTGGTCAGCCACTCGGCAAAGTCCGGATGGTCCGAAGGGCCCTGGCCGCAGATGCCGACGTACTTGTCCAGGCGGAGGCACGCCTCGATGGCGCGCGACAGCATGAACCGCACTGCCGGATCGCGCTCGTCGAAGTCCTTGGCCAGCAACTCCATGCCGGAGTCGCGGTCCAGGCCCAGCGTGAGCTGGGTCAGGTCGTTCGAGCCGATCGAGAAGCCGTCGAAGTACTGCAGGAACTCTTCGGCCAGGATCGCGTTGGACGGCACTTCGCACATCATGATGACGCGCAGGCCGTTCTCGCCGCGCTTCAGGCCGTGCCTGGCCAGCAGCTCGATGACCTTCTCGGCCTGGCCCAGCGTACGCACGAACGGCACCATGATCTCGACGTTGGTCAGGCCCATTTCATCGCGCACGCGCTTCATGGCCTTGCATTCCATCTCGAACGCTTCGGCGAAGTCATCGGCGATATAGCGCGAGGCGCCGCGGAAGCCCAGCATCGGGTTTTCCTCGTCCGGCTCGTAGCGCGAACCGCCGATCAGCTTCTTGTACTCGTTGGACTTGAAGTCCGACAGGCGCACGATCACGGGCTTCGGGTAGAAGGCCGCGCCGATGGTGGCGATGCCCTCGGCCAGCTTGTCGACGTAGAACGCGCGCGGGCTGGCATGGCCGCGCGCCACGCTTTCCACGGCCTTCTTCAGGTCGGCATCGACTTGCGGGTAGTCGAGGATGGCTTTCGGGTGGACGCCGATGTTGTTGTTGATGATGAATTCCAGGCGGGCCAGGCCGACGCCGCAGTTCGGGATCTGCGCGAAGTCGAACGCCAGCTGCGGGTTGCCCACGTTCATCATCAGCTTGACGTCGATTTCCGGCATGTCGCCACGCTGGACTTCGGTCACTTCGGTTTCCAGCAGGCCGTCGTAGATGCGGCCTTCGTCGCCTTCGGCGCAAGACACGGTTACCAGCGTGCCGTCCTTGAGGATGTCAGTGGCATCGCCGCAGCCGACCACGGCCGGCACGCCCAGTTCACGCGCGATGATGGCGGCGTGGCAGGTACGGCCGCCACGGTTGGTGACGATGGCCGAGGCGCGCTTCATCACCGGCTCCCAGTTCGGGTCGGTCATGTCGGCCACCAGCACGTCGCCGGGCTGCACGCGTTCCATCTCGGACGGGTCGTTGATCACGCGCACCGGGCCGGTGCCGATCTTCTGGCCGATGGCGCGGCCGCTGGTCAGCACGGGGGCGGTGCCCTTGAGCTTGAAGCGCAGCTCGGCCTTGCCGGCGGACTGGCTCTTCACCGTTTCCGGGCGGGCCTGCAGGATGTAGATCTTGCCATCCTTGCCGTCCTTGCCCCACTCGATGTCCATCGGGCGGCCATAGTGCTTCTCGATGATCATCGCGTAGCGGGACAGCTCGGTCACGTCCTCGTCGCTGATCGAGTAGCGGTTGCGCAGTTCGCCCGGCACGTCGACGGTCTTCACGCGGCCGGCTTCGCCCGGCTTGGTGAATTCCATCTTGATCAGCTTGGAGCCGATCGAGCGGCGGATGATCGGGTACTTGCCGGCCTGCAGCGTCGGCTTGAAGACGTAGAACTCGTCCGGGTTGACCGCGCCCTGCACCACCGTTTCGCCCAGGCCGTAGCTGGAGGTGATGAAGACCACGTCGGGGAAGCCGGATTCGGTGTCGATGGTGAACATCACGCCCGAAGCGGCCAGGTCCGAACGGACCATGCGCTGGATACCGGCGGACAGTGCCACCACGTCATGGGCAAAGCCCTTGTGCACGCGGTAGGAAATGGCGCGGTCGTTGTACAGCGACGCGAACACGTGCTTGATCTTGTCGAGCACGTCGTCGATGCCGCTGACGTTCAGGTAGGACTCCTGCTGGCCGGCGAACGAGGCGTCGGGCAGGTCTTCGGCGGTGGCCGACGAACGCACGGCGAACGAGGCCTCGGCGCCTTCGCGCTCGGCCACGCGGGCGTAGGATTCACGGATTTCCTGTTCCAGGCGCGGCTGGAACGGCGCGGAGGCGACCCACTCGCGGATCTCGGCACCGGCCTCGGCCAGGGCCTTGACGTCGTCGACGTTCAGGGTCTTCAGGCGCTGGGAAATGCGCTCGGTCAGGTTGTTGTGGGCAAGGAAGTCGCGGAAGGCGAGCGCGGTGGTGGCAAAGCCGCCGGGAACCCGGACGCCGGCCTCCGCCAGCTGGGAGATCATCTCGCCCAGCGACGAATTCTTGCCGCCGACGATTTCCACGTCAGCCATGCGCAACTGCTCGAACGGCAACACGTAGGCGCCGTTATCTGCCTGGTTAGTCATGAGAGCCTCAAAACAAAGTAGAAAACTTGTCGCCCATGTCCGGTATGTTCTTGGAGTTCTGTTCCCGGACTGATCGCTTGGCTAAGCAACCCCGAACTGGCGCTGCGGACCTGGCGCTACGGCTCTCATCGCGTAGCGCAGATTGTCGACAATTCCGGGCCCGGATTGTTCCATGGGCGGGCACCCTGCGGAATTGCTTAGCGAAAAGATCGCCGCTATTCTACCGTGCTGCGCCGCACTTTTCTGCGGAAGATTGAATCTATTTATTTATTGCGCCATCCCCATGTCCCTGCCAGAAGCGCCCGGAACGGCGACGCCCGGGTCCCAGCCTGGAACGCAGCCTGAATCCCCCTCCGCTCCCGCGCCCCAGGCCAGCGAGCGCCCTGCGGTCCGCACCGTGTTCATCGTCTCGGATGGCACCGGCATCACGGCGGAGACGTTCAGCCACTCCATCCTGGCCCAGTTCGAGATGCGCTTCCGCAAGGTGCGCATGCCCTTCGTCGATACCCCGGAAAAGGCACATATCGCCGTCGGCAAGATCAATGAGGCATTCCACAACGAAGGCGTGCCGCCCATCGTCTTCACCACCCTGGTCAACCAGGAAGCGAACAAGGCACTGCGCCGCGCCAAGGCGATGATCCTGGACATGTTCCAGACCTTCATCGAGCCGCTTGAGAAAGAACTGGGGCTGAAGTCGACTCACGCCATCGGCCGCTTCCACCAGAACGCTGATACAGAGGCTTACAAAAACCGGATCGAAGCGATCAACTTCTCGCTGGCGCATGATGACGGCCAGTCACACAAGAACCTGGAAGAAGCCGATGTGATCCTGGTGGGCGTGTCGCGCAGCGGCAAGACCCCGACCAGCCTCTACCTGGCCATGCAATACGGGCTGAAGGCGGCCAATTACCCGCTGATCCCCGACGATTTCGAGCGCGGCCGGCTGCCGTCGGCGTTGTATGCGTTCAAGCCGAAGATCTTCGGCCTGTCGATCGATCCGCAGCGCCTGACCGAGATCCGCAACGAGCGCCGCCCCGGCAGCAAGTACGCGGCGCTGGAAAACTGCCGCTACGAGGTCAACGAAGCCGAGGCCATGATGCGGCGTGAAGGCATCAAATGGCTGTCGTCGACGCACAAGTCCATTGAGGAAATCGCGACCACGATCCTGCAGGAGATCAAGGTCGATCGCGACAACTACTAAGTAAAAAGCGGCCGCTCAGGCCGCTTTTTTTGCACTGCCGGCGCAGCCTCAGGCGGCGCGCCGCTGGCGCACTGCCTCGAACAGGCAGATGGCGGTCGCCGCCGCCACATTCAGCGATTCCAGCCCGCCCGGTTGCGGGATTCCCACCTTGCGCGTGACGTGCGCCATCCAGGCCTCGCTGACCCCTGCCCCCTCGTTGCCGACCACCCAGGCCACCGGCCCGCGCAGGTCGGTTTCGAATACCGCGGCATCGGCGTGCGACGAAGTCGCCAGCAGCGGCACCGCGAGGCGCGGCGCAAGCGACTCAAGCGTGCAGTGCTCGACGATATTCAGGTGAAAGTTGGCACCCATGCCGGCACGCAGCGTCTTGACCGACCAGGCAAAGGCACAGCCGGTGGCAAGGAAGGCATGCTGGATGCCGGCGGCGGCGGCGCTGCGCAGGATCGAGCCGACATTGCCGGCATCCTGCACCCCGTCCAGGATGATGCAGTCCTGCTCGATGCGCGCAGGCAGATGCCCGACCGGCGTCTCGATCACCAGCATCAGATCGATGCCATTGACCACGCCGCTGATCTGCGTGAACAGTGCATCGGCCAGCACCACCACGCGCTCGGCCTCGATCAGCGCCAGCACCGGCGCCACCTCGGCATGGTCGTAGTGCCGTTCCGACACCACGCAGGTGACGGGCTGGCCGCGCGCGGCCACATAGGCCTGCGCCAGGTGCACGCCGTCGAGCAGCGACTGCCCTGCCTTGCGGCGCTGGTGCGTGGAAGTGGCCAAGGCCTTCAGATGCTTGAACAGCGCGTTGTCGCGCGAGGTGACGTGCTTCACGATGCGGGAATTGTCGGGATACGCCGGTTGCCCCTCAGGGCGCGACCGTGACCGATACCGAGGCGCTGGCCCCGGTGACTTCGATGACTTCGGTAACTTCGGCCACCGCGGTGAACATGGGCCGCTGCTGCAGCGCCTCGCGCACGGGCGCAAACGAACGGCGGTGGTGCGGCGTGGCGCCGAACTCGGCCAGCGCAGCCAGATGCTGCGGCGTGCCGTAGCCGACGTGCGAATCGAAGCCGTACTGCGGATAGCGCTCGTGCAGCACCTTCAGCTCGCGGTCGCGCGCCACCTTGGCCAGGATCGACGCCGCCGAGATCGCCTTGACCAGCGCATCGCCCTGGACAATGGCTTCGACCGGGAACGGCACCTGCGGGCAACGATTGCCATCGACCTGCACCAGGTCCGGCACGATGCCGCTGGCGGCCAGCCCCTGCACGGCACGCTGCATTGCCAGCATGCTCGCGTGCAGGATGTTGAGCGTATCGATCTCCTCGACCGTGGCAAAGGCGATATGCCAGCCCAGCGCGCGTTCGCAGATCTTTTCGTAGAGCTGCTCGCGCTTGGCGGCAGTCAGGATCTTGGAGTCGGCCAAGCCGCGAATCGGACGCTTCGGGTCCAGGATCACCGCGGCGGCATAGACCGGCCCGGCCAGCGGGCCGCGGCCCGCTTCGTCAACGCCGCACAGGCGCTGCACGGCGGCAGCGGCCGGGGCGAGATCGAGGCCCATCTGGGGAGAAGCGGCATTGCGGCGCGCCATCAGACGGTCCCCCGGCTGTGCATCAGATCCACCACCACATCGGCGGCCAGTTGCGCGGTATTGCACTTCAGCGTCTCGTGCATGCGGGTGAAATGCTCGTAGAGGAAGGCGGTGTTGCCCTCGTCGTTGAGCTGCAGCAGCGTTTCGCGGGCCAGCGCCTCGGGCGTGGCATCGTCCTGCAGCAGTTCCGGCACGACGAAGCGCCCTGAAAGGATATTAGGCAATCCCACGTACGGCAGGTAACCCTGCCGCTTCATGATCTGCGCGGTCAGCCAGGGCACCTTGTACGAGATCACCATGGGCTTCTTGTACAGCGCCGCTTCCAGCGTGGCGGTGCCGCTGGCCAGCAGCACCACGTCGGCCGCCTCCATCGCCTGGTGCGACTTGCCGTCGACGATGGTCAGGCGCAGTTCTGGATACTGCGCGTGCAGTTCCTCGACGATGCCGCGCAGCTGCGCGCTCGCCACCGGCAGCACGAACGCCAGGTTCGGGTCCATGCGCTGCATGCGAGCCATGGCGGCAAAGAAGGTGGCGCCGAGGTTGCGCACTTCGGACTGGCGGCTGCCCGGCAGCACGGCGACGATGCGGTGCCCGGCCGGCAGGCCGAGTTCGGCGCGCGCGCCGGCGACGTCGGGCACCATCGGGATCACGTCAGCCAGCGGATGGCCCACGTAGGTGGCCGGGATGCCGGCCTTGGCGTAGATCTCCGGCTCGAACGGGAACAGGCACAGGATGTGGTCCACCGCGCGCGCGATGGTGCGGATGCGCCCGCCGCGCCAGGCCCAGATCGACGGGCTGACAAAATGCACCACCGGGATGCCGGCACGGCGCAGCGGCAGTTCCAGGCCGAAATTGAAGTCCGGGGCGTCAACCCCGATAAAGCATTGCGGCGGATTGGCCAGCAGCCAGTCGCGCACCGCGCGCCGCGTGGCCAGGATCTCGCGCAGCGAGCCCAGGACCTCGACATAGCCGTTGACCGACAGTGTTTCCATCGGCCAGCGCGAGGTGAAGCCCTGCGCCATCATGCGCTTGCCGCCGATGCCGGCGTACTCGACCGTATCGCCCAGGCGGGACTGCAGCCCGCCCATCATCAACGATGCCAGCAGGTCGCCCGAGGCCTCGCCGGCCACCATGGCGATGGTGCCGCGCTTGTCCGCAGCGCTACCGTTGCCTGTGGGCAAGCCACCCCGAATTGCGGCGTCGACCATTGCGGTCCGGTCTCAGCGTACGATGCCGCGCTGGGTGGCGGCAAGGAAGTCGACGAACGCGCGCAGCGGCGCCGCGGTGCCGGCATCGGACTGGCCCAGCAAGGCAGTGATCTCGTTGCGCGCCTCATCGAAGCTGAGGTCGGACTTGTAAAGCAGCTTGTAAGCCTGGCGCAGCGCGGCGATCTGGCCCGCGTCGAAGCCGCGGCGGCGCAGCCCCTCGACGTTGACGCCGTGCGGCGTGGCCTTGTTGCCGCTCTTGTCGCTGGCGGCGATCACGAACGGCGGCACGTCCTGCACCAGCGCCGAGGCGCCGCCCAGCATCGCATGGGCGCCGATGCGCACGTACTGGTGCACGCCGCTCATGCCGCCCAGGATCGCCCAGTCGCCCACTTCAACGTGGCCGGCGATCTGCGCGTTGCTGGAAAACACGGTGTGGTTGCCGACCGTGCAGTCATGCGCGATATGCACGTAGGCCATGATCCAGTTGTCGTTGCCGAGGCTGGTCAGGCCGCGGTCCTGCACCGTGCCGGTGTGGATCGTGGTGAATTCGCGGATGGTGTTGCGGTCGCCGATCTCGAGCCGGGTCGGCTCGTTGCGGTACTTCATGTCCTGCGGCACGCCGCCGACCGATGCGTAAGGACCGATCGTGTTGCCCTCGCCGATCGTGGTGTAACCCTCGACCGTCGTATGCGAGCCGACCCGGGTGCCGCTGCCGATCCGCACGTTGGGGCCGACGATGGAGAACGGGCCGACGGTCACGTCGGATGCCAGCTCTGCTTTCGGGTCGACCAGCGCGGTGGGGTGGATTTGCGTCATACGTCCTGTCCTTTGGTGTGTCTGGTGAAGGATGGGCCAATGCGCGGGGCAATGGTTCCCGTCCGGGCCGCTTGCCCCCGTTGCACGGGGGCGCGGCAGTCAGCCGGCGGCGCTGCCGCCGGCCGCGGGCGGCCTCACTCGGCCTGCTTCACGGTGCACATCAGCTCCGCCTCGCAGGCCACCTTGTCGTCCACCGTGGCGAACGCCTTGAACTTCCAGATGCCGCGGATATAGCGTTCGACTGTCACGTTCATGTGCAGCTGGTCGCCCGGGTACACCACCTGCTTGAAGCGGGCCCCGTCGATGCCGACAAAGTAGTACAGCGCGCCTTCCTTGCGCTCCATGTCGGCGCCGAAGGTCAGCAGGCCGGCCGACTGCGCCAGCGCCTCCAGGATCATCACGCCCGGCATCACCGGCTGTTCCGGGAAATGACCCTGGAAGTACGGTTCGTTGATGGTGACATTCTTCAGCGTCTTGATCCGCTTCTGCGCCTCGAACTCCAGCACGCGGTCCACCAGCAGGAACGGGTACCGGTGCGGCAGCAGTTTGAGGATCTTGCGGATATCGATTTCGGCCGCGCTCATGATGATTTCTCTTTAGTCTTGTGAGGGTTGGGACCCGGCGGCCTGGCCGCGCAGGCGGCGTTCCAGCGCCACCACCCGTTCGCGCAGCCTGGTCAGGCCGCGCACGATGGCTGCATTGCGCTCCCACTCGCCGTGCGGCAGGAACGGGAAGACGCTGGTGAAATGCCCCCCGGGCTTGGTAATGGATTTGGTGATCGAGGTGCCGCCCGACACCGTGGTGCGGTCGGCAATATTCAGGTGGCCGGAAAAATTGGCCGCCCCGCCGATCACGCAGAAGCGCCCGATGCGCGTGCTGCCCGATACCGCGGCGCAGCCAGCGATGACCGTATGGGCCCCGACGCGCACGTTATGCGCGATCTGGACCTGGTTGTCGATCTTGCAGCCGTCCTCGATCACGGTGTCGGCCATGGCGCCGCGGTCGATTGCCGTATTGGCGCCGACCTCCACGTCATTGCCCAGCACCGCGCGTCCCGTTTGCGGGATCTTTACGTATTCCACGCCGGTTGCGCTGATGTCCGGCGCAAAGCCAAAGCCGTCCGCGCCGATCACCACGCCGCTGTGCAGGATGGCGCGGGCGCCGACCACGCAACCGTGGTAGACCGAAACGTTGGCATGGAGCAGCGAATCGTCACCGATCTCCGCCTGCGCGCCGACATAGCCGTTGGCCAGGATGCGCACGCGCTCGCCCAGGCGCGCGCCGCGCTCGATCACCACGTTGGGGCCGATGTAGCACGAAGCCGGCACCACCGCGTCAGGCGCCACGGTCGCGCGCGGATCGATGCCGGTGCGGGTATCGGTGTTGGCGGCGCGGTCAAAACGCTGCGCCACGCGGGCAAAGCATACGTAGGGATTGCGCGCCACCAGCCAGTTGCGGCCGTCGGCCCTGCCCTCGGCGCGAACGCGCTCGAGGTCGGCTGCCGAGACAATCACGGCGCCGGCCTGCGAATCCAGCGCCTGCTGCAGGTAGAGCGGATTGGACAGGAACGAGAGCTCGCCCGGTCCGGCCTGGTCCAGGGGGGCCAGGCCGACGATCGCCAGGTCGGGGTCACCCACAACCTGCGCGCCGTTCTCGGTGGCGAGCTGACCCAGTGTGGGTGTCTGCATGGCGGTACTTCCTAAAAAAACGAAAGACGAAAGAACGTGAGAACCGGTGCGGCTTAGCGGGCGCCGGCGTTCAGCGCCTTCATCACGTCGTCGGTGATGTCGATGCGCGGGTTCACGTACACCGCTTCCTGCACGATCAGGTCGTACTTGCGCTGCTCGGCCAGCTGGCGGATCACGCGGTTGGCGCGCTCCAGCACCTGTGCCAGCTCTTCATTGCGGCGCTGGTTCAGGTCCTCGCGGAACTCGCGCTGCTTGCGCTGGAACTCGCGGTCAAGGTCGGCCACTTCGCGCTGGCGGCGCTGGCGGTCGGAGTCGGCCAGCACGGCCGTGTCCTTGTCGAGCTTGTCGGCCATGCCCTTGATCTTCTGGGCCATGTCCTGCAGTTCGCGGTCGCGCTTGGAGAATTCCTGCTCCAGCTTGACCTGGGCAGCCTTGGCCGGCTGCGAGTCGCGCAGGATGCGTTCGGAGTTCACGGCCGCAATGCGCGCCTCCTGGGCCGAGGCCGGCGCCGCTGCGCAGAGGGCAGCCGTGGCGAGCGCGGCGGCGCCCAGGGATTTGACCAGCTTGGATGTTGTAATCATTTGAAACAGATCCTTTATCAGAATCAGAATGCCGTGCCGATCTGGAACTGGAAGCGCTGGACCTTGTCGTTGGTGTCGCGATTGAGCGGGAAGCCCATGCTGATCTTCAGCGGGCCAATCGGCGACAACCACGACATGCCGAAGCCGGTCGAGTACTTCAGCTCGCTGAAGCTCAGCGGCTGACCTTCCTGGTAGACATTACCGAAGTCAAAGAACGTGAACAGGCGCAGCGTGCGGTCCACGCCCGAGCCCGGCAGCGGGAAGATGAACTCGACGTTGCCGATCATCTTCGAGGCACCACCCACCGGGTTGCCATTCTGGTCCTTCGGGCCCAGCGTGCTGGTCTGGTAGCCGCGCACCGAGCCGATACCACCGGCGTAGAAGTACTTGAACACCGGGAACGGCGTGTTGCCGTAGCCGTGGCCGTAAGCGACTTCGCCGTTCAGTGCCAGCGTGAAGGACTTCGAGATCGGATAGAAGTACTGCTGCTGCACGCTGGCGCGGTAGTACTGCGTATCGCCGCCCGGCAGCCCGACTTCCAGGTTGGCCTGGGTGTACGGTCCCTTGGTCGGCACCAGCGCGCTGTCGCGGCGGTCACGTGCCCAGCCGATGGTGAACGGGAAGTTGTTGATGCCGTCGCCGGAGCTCTTGCCGATCTTGTTCAGCCAGTCGGTGTACTGGCTCGGCGTGTTGACCGACGTATACACCTGGGTCCGTTCATAGCCGATGCCGAAGAACACCGTATCGACTTCCGAGAACGGCACGCCGAACTTGAAGCCACCGCCGGCGGACACGATCTTGTAGTCCTGGTCGCCGGTGTAGTACAGCGGGCGCGAAGTACGGTAGTAGATGTCGGTCGAGCGGCTGATGCCGTCCACCGTGAAATACGGGTCGTACTGCGTCAGCGCGATGGTACGGAACGACTTGGCGGTGTTCACGTCCAGGCCCAGGCTGGTGCCGGAGCCGAACACGTTGTCCTGGCGCAGGCCGGCCTGCAGCACCAGCTTGTCGGTGGACGAGAAGCCCACGCCCAGGCTGATCTGGCCGGTCGGCTTTTCAGTCACGTTGACGTTCACATCGACCTGGTCGGGCGCGCCCGGCACGTCTTCGGTGGTGATGTTGGTGTCGGTGAAGTAGCCGGTACGGTTGATACGGGCTTGCGACTGCGTGAGCTTCTCGCTGTCGAACCACGAGCTTTCCATCTGGCGCATCTCGCGGCGCACCACTTCGTCGCGGGTCTTGCTGTTGCCCACCACGTTGACGCGGCGCACGTAGACGCGGCGGCCCGGGTCGACCATCAGGGTCAGCGCGACTTCACGCTTTTCCTTGTCGATCTGCGGTTGCGGGTTGATGGTGGTGAACGCGTAGCCGTAGGTGCCCAGCAGGTCGGTGATGGCCTTGGTGCTCTGCGTCAGCTTCTCGGACGAGAAAATATCGCCCTTCTTCAGCTGCAGCAGTTTTTCCATTTCCTCCTGCTTGCCGAGCAGCTCGCCCGCCAGGCGCACATCGGACACCTTGTACTGGTCGCCTTCCTTGATGTTCAGCGTCAGGAAGATGTCCTTCTTGTCCGGGGTGATCGACACCTGGGTCGACTCGATCGCGAACTCCAGGTAGCCGCGGTTCAGGTAGAACGAGCGCAGCGCTTCCAGGTCGGCGGTCAGCTTCTGCTTGGAATACAGGTCGTTCTTGGTGTACCAGGACAGCCAGTTCGGCGTGGACAGCTGCATTTCGTCGCGCAGCGTGCCTTCCTTGAAGGCCTTGTTGCCGACGATATTGATCTGGCGGATCTTGGCGACCGGGCCTTCATCCACGTTGAACACGACCGAGACGCGGTTGCGGTCCACCGGCGTGATCGTGGTCTGCACGTCGGCGGCATAGTAGCCGCGCGCGACGTACTGGCGCTTGAGCTCCTGCTCGGCCTTGTCGATCAGTGCCTTGTCGTAGTAACGGGCTTCGGCCACGCCAACGGCACGCAGCGAACGGCGCAGCGTGTCCTTGTCGAATTCCTTGATGCCGACGAATTCGAGCTGCGAGATCGCCGGCCGCTCTTCGACCTGGACCACCAGCACGCCTTCCTCGGCGCGGATCTGCACGTCCTTGAAGAAGCCGGTATTGTAGAGGGCACGGATGGCGTCGGCGCCCTTGTCATCGGTGAAGGTCTCACCGACGCGCACCGGCAGGTAGCCAAACACGGTACCCGGCTCGACGCGTTGCAGGCCCTCAACGCGGATGTCCCTGACGACGAACGGATCGGCAGCCCAGCCCGCCGGGCTCCAGGCTGCAATAACGGCACTCGCCAGCAAGCCCAGCGAAATGCGCTTATGTCTGATCAATGTTGATCCCCTCTTTGATTCCATCCAGGATTGCGCTCCGATGCCTTATTGGACTGCGCCTGGCAAATGGCGTCCCTGGCGACGGTGCCCGACGACACCACCGCCCCCTTGCCGATACACGTTTCTAGCCGTTCGCCAGAAACATTCGGCTGACGTCATTGAACAAAGCGAGCGAAGTCAGGAGCAAGATGCAGGCGATGCCAACCTTCTGCAGCATTGCCTGCCAGTGGTCTGGGACGGGCCGGCCAGTCAAAAATTCCACGCAATAATACAGCAAATGCCCCCCATCCAGAACCGGAATGGGTAACAAATTGAGTACACCAAGGCTTACGCTGACCAGTGCCAGGAAGCTGACAAAGGCCTGCAGGCCCAGGTTTGCGGCACGCCCCGCGTAGTCCGCCACGGTCAGCGGGCCGCTCAGGTTCTGCAGCGAAGCCTGCCCCACCAGCATCTTGCCCAGCAGCTTGAGCGAGAGCGCGCTGGTGTCCCAGACCTGGCCGGCCGCACGCGCCAGCGCCTGGTCCGGCCGGTAGCGCACGGTTTCCATCTGCACCGCCTGGCTGAGCGCCGCGCCGAGCTTGCCCGCCGGCGCCGCGGTGGCGCCGCTCGCGTCCTTGGCGCCATCGCGCGCCACGGCGGTGTCTAGCGTCACCGGCACGTCCAGGCGCTTGCCGTCGCGCTCGATGCCCAGTGTCACGGTCTGGCCGGGCTGGCTGCGCACCGCCTTGATCAGCGCGCTGGCCTGCGTGAGCGGGCTGCCCTGCCAGGCAACGATGCGGTCGTCCTTTTTCAGTCCGGCGCGCTCTGCGGCCGAGTCCGGCAGCACCTCGGTAATCGTCACCGGCCCGCCCTTCAGGTTCAGGCCCAGCGTGGCCAGCGGATCCTGCTCGGGATTGCCGCCGGTATTGGGCAGGCGCGGCAGCGTTACGTCGCGCTCGGCCCCGTCGGCGCCGCGCACGCGCAGCACGGCGCGCGCATCGCCAAAGCCCTCGGCGAATACGGCCATGCGCAGGTCATTCCAGGAGCGCACCGCTTCGGTATGGTCATTGGCGGTCAGCGACAGCACCCGGTCGCCTTCGCGCACGCCGGCCTGCGCCGCCATGGTGCCGGCCGCGGGCGCCGCCACCACCGGCACGGGCTCGCGCATGCCGCCGGCAAAGAGCGCGAAATACAGCACGATTGCCAGTGCAAAATTGGCCAGCGGGCCGGCCGCCACGATCACGAAGCGCTTGCCGACCGGCTGGCGGTTGAAAGCCCGCGGCAGGTCGGCCGGGTCGATCGGCGTGTCGCGCTCGGGATCGACCTCGCGCTCGTCCAGCATCTTGACGTAGCCGCCCAGCGGGATCGCCGCCACCGTCCATTCGGTCCGGTCGCGGCTTTTTGAAATCCAGCGCAGCAAGGGCCGCCCGAAGCCGATCGAGAAACGCAGCACCTTCACGCCGCAGGCACGCGCGGCGAGGTAGTGCCCCATTTCGTGCACATAGATCAGCACGCACAGGGCAACGATGAAAGCGAGTACGGTTTGCATGGAGTCGGGACGTCGGTAACGATGGCTGGACTGGCGCGCCGGGCCCCGGGGGATCCGGGGGCGCCGCAGCCGCTATTGTCGCAGATGCGGCAAGCCGACCCGCCGGATCAGCGCTTTGCAGCCAGGGCGGCCACGCCCGCGCGTGCCGCCTCGCGCGCCAGCGCGTCGGCTGACAGCACCGCTTCGAGCGTATCGGCAGGCCCCTGAAGTGTCGCTTCAAGCACCTGCCGGACGATATCGGCAATGTCCGTGAAGCGCACTTTGCCGCCCAGGAATGCCTCGACCGCCACCTCGTTGGCTGCATTGAGGGCCGCCGGCGCCACACCGCCGGCGCGCAATGCATCGAAAGCCAGACCCAGGCAGGGGAAGCGCACCAGGTCCGGCTTCTCGAAATGCAAGCCTCCTGCCACGGTCAGGTCCAGCGGCGTGACCCCCGCATCGATCCGTTCCGGATACGCCAGGCCATAGGCGATCGGCGTGCGCATGTCCGGGTTGCCCAGTTGCGCCAGCACCGAGCCGTCGGTGTAGGCCACCATCGAATGCACGATGCTCTGCGGATGGATCAGTACCTCGATGCGCTCGGCGGGGGCGCCGAACAGCCAGTGCGCCTCGATAACTTCGAGGCCCTTGTTCATCATGGTGGCGGAATCGACCGAGATCTTGCGGCCCATGACCCAGTTGGGATGGGCGCAGGCCTGGTCGGGGGAGATATCGTGCAGCGTGGCCGGGTCGCGCGTGCGGAACGGCCCGCCCGACGCGGTCAGCAGCACCCTGGCAACGCCCCTGCCGTAGCGCGGATCGTCGGCCGGCAGGCACTGGAAGATGGCGTTGTGCTCGCTGTCGATCGGCAGCAAGGTGGCGCCGTGCTCGCGCACCGCATCCATGAAGATGCGCCCGGACATCACCAGCGCTTCCTTGTTGGCCAGCAGCACGCGCTTGCCGGCACGTGCTGCCGCCAGCGTCGGGCGCAGGCCGGCGGCGCCGACGATGGCGGCCATCACCGAATCGGTCTGCGCATCGGCGGCCACGGATTCCAGCGCGGCTTCGCCGTGGCTGACCTCGGTCTTCACGCCGGCATCGCGCAGCAGGGTTTCCAGTTCGCGCGCTGCCTCGGCGGTCCCCACCACGGCGCGGGCCGGGCGGAATTCAACGCACTGGTCAGCCAGCTTGCGCACCTGCCGGTGGGCGGTCAGCGCATGCACCGCATAGCGGTCGGCATGGCGCCTGACGACGTCGAGCGTGCTTTCGCCAATGGAGCCGGTGGCGCCCAGGATGGTAATCCGATGCATAGCAGACGGCTTCAGAGAAAAATCAGCATCAGGGCCGCCAGCGGGAACACCGGCAGCAAGGCGTCGATGCGGTCCAGCACGCCGCCATGGCCGGGCAGCAGCCGGCTGCTGTCCTTCTTGCCGACCTGGCGCTTGAGCAGCGATTCGAACAGGTCGCCGACCACGCTCGCGGCGACCAGCAGCGTGGTCAGCACCGCCACGTAGGCCAGCCCGCCGCGATCGCCCATCGCGGAGAACCAGGTCGGGGCAAAGGCATGGGTGGCGGCGAGCGCCAGGCCGATCACCAGCGCCAGCAGCCAGCCGCCGATGGCGCCCTCCCACGACTTGCCCGGGCTGATGCCAGGCGCCAGCTTGCGCCGGCCGATGGCCTTGCCGGTGAAATACGCGCCGATGTCGGCCGCCCACACCAGCACGGCCGCGGTCAGCAGCACGCCGATGCCGGCGCCGCGCAGGATCATGGTGGCATGGGCGAACGCGGGCAGCATCACCAGTCCCAGCACCGCGCCCAGGGCGGTAAACGACGGCGTCGCGGTGCGCACACCGCGCGCCAGCAGCAGCACTGCAACGCCCCAGCAGACTACCGCGGCTTCGAGCAGCCAGGTGGTGGCGTGGCGCAGCGGCAGGTCATGCCAGGCAATGGCCGCGATCAGGCACGCCAGCGCATAGACATAGGGCCACGGCCCGCGCAGCCCGATCAGGCGGCCGAATTCCCAGCCGGCCAGCAGCACGATCACGGCCACCAGCCCGGCCAGAGCCGCGGGCGGCGCCAGGAACAGGATTGGCAGGATCAGCAGCAACAGGCACAGGGCGGTGATGACGCGGGTGAGGAGCATGCGCTGCAGTCCCGTGAGAGGTTGGAGTAGCCAGGCTCAGGCCGTACCCGATAGTCCCGGGGCGACCAGCTGTGCGCTGGTGCGGCCGAAACGGCGTTCGCGCTGGCGGTACGAGGCGAAGGCCTTGTCCAGTTCCGCGGCGTCGAAATCCGGCCAGAAAACGTCGGTGAAATACAACTCGGAATACGCCAGCTGCCACAGCAGGAAGTTGCTGATGCGCTGTTCGCCGCCGGTGCGGATGAACAGATCCGGCTCCGGCGCATAGGCCATCGCCAGGTGCGGCGCCAGCACCGATTCGTCGATCGAGGCCGGGTCGAGCATGGGCGAGCGCGCCAGCATCTTGCGCATGGCCTGCAGCAGGTCCCAGCGGCCGCCGTAGTTGGCGGCGATGGTCACGGTCAGGCCGGTGTTGCCGGCCGTGCGCGCCTCGGCATCGCGGATCAGCTGCTGGATGCGGGGGCTGAAGCGGTCCAGGTCGCCCACCACCCGCAGCCGGATGTTGTTGGCGTGCATCTTCACCACTTCGCGCCGCAGGGCCATCATGAACAGCCGCATCAGGAACGAGACCTCGTCCGCCGGGCGCCGCCAGTTCTCGGAACTGAAGGCGAACAGCGTCAGGAACTGCACGCCGCGGGCGGCGCTGGCTTCCACCACCGCGCGCACCGCGTCCAGCCCCCGGGTGTGCCCGGCAACGCGCGGCAGGTGCCGCTGGGTCGCCCAGCGGCCGTTGCCGTCCATGATGATGGCAACGTGGCGGGGGACGTAGGAGGTATCGGGTACGTCGAGCGTTGAACTGATGTGCTGCATGATGGCAGACGGTCGTTGACTGCCCCGGCCATGCCGGGACGGGGTCAGACCGTCATGATCTCCTTCTCTTTCTCGGCGACCATCTTGTCGATCTCGGCCACGTACTTGTCGGTCAGCTTCTGCACTTCGTCCTGGCCGCGGCGCTCGTCGTCCTCGGAGATGGTCTTGTCCTTGACCAGCTTCTTGAACTGCTCGTTGGCATCGCGGCGCAGGTTGCGCACGGCAACCTTGGCGCCCTCGGCCTCGCCCTTGACGACCTTGGTCAGCTCCTTGCGGCGCTCTTCGGTCAGTGCGGGCATCGGCACGCGGATCACTTCACCCATGGTGGCCGGGTTCAGGCCCAGGTCGCAGTCGCGGATGGCCTTCTCGACCGCGCCCACCATTTTCTTTTCCCAGGGCTGCACCGTAATGGTACGCGCATCGGCCAGGCCGACTGCCGCGACCTGGCTGATGGGAACCATCGAGCCGTAGTAGTCCACCTGAACGTGGTCGAGCAGGCCGGTGTGGGCACGGCCAGTGCGGATCTTCGCCAGATCGGCCTTGAAGGCTTCGATCGACTTCTGCATTTTCTGCTCGACGCTCTTCTTTGTGTCGGCGACGCTCATTTTTACCTCCGGAAATCAGCCAACCATGATCCCCCTGGCGGGGATCGAAAATGAATCATTCTACCCTTTGCCCGGCCGGATACCAGCAGCCCGGCGTCTGGCGCCCTGCCTCAGACGTGCACCAGCGTACCTTCGTCCTCGCCCAGGATGATGCGCTTGAGCGCGCCCGGCTTGACGATCGAGAACACCCTGATCGGCAGCTTCTGGTCGCGGCACAGGGCGAAGGCGGTGGCGTCCATCACTTGCAGATTGCGCGAGATGGCCTCGTCGAAGCTGATGGTGGTGTAGCGCGTCGCGCTCGGGTCCTTCTTGGGGTCGGCGGTGTACACGCCGTCCACCTTGGTCGCCTTGAGCACGACCTCGGCACCGATTTCCGAGCCACGCAGCGCGGCGGCGGTGTCGGTGGTGAAGAACGGGTTGCCGGTGCCGGCGGCGAAGATCACCACCTTGCCCTCTTCCAGCTGGCGGATCGCGCGCGGGCGGATATAGGGCTCGACCACCTGGTCCATGCGCAGCGCGGACTGCACGCGGCCTTCGATATTGGCGTGGCGCATCGCGTCCTGCAGCGCCAGTGCGTTCATCATGGTGGCCAGCATGCCCATGTAGTCGGCAGTGGCGCGGTCCATGCCAGCGGCGCCGCCGGCGACGCCGCGGAAGATGTTGCCGCCGCCGATGACCACCGCGACCTGCACGCCGAGCTTCACGATCTCGGCAATGTCGTTCACCATCGCCTCGATGGTGGAGCGGTTGATGCCGAAGGCATCGTCGCCCATCAGGGCTTCACCGGACAGTTTCAGAAGGACGCGCTTGTAGGCTGGCATGTTCACCCTCGGACAGGAGCAAATCGCTCGGTTGAGACGATCTTGAGACGTATGTTTTGGCACCGGCGGCACGGATCCTCGTGCCGCCGGCGGAAGAAAGCCGGTTTTCGGGGTGCCCCGGACTGCCGGACCACCACGGAAACTGGCTGCTGCAGTGCAACGCGGCATGCGCAGCGTCGCACTACTTATGCAGAGGGGCACCTTACGGCGCCCCTGCGGCATTATAGGCGCCCGGACCAGCCCGAACGGGCAGTCCGCAGCGCCCCGGACATCAGCCCTTCTGGGCAGCGGCCACCTGGGCGGCCACTTCAGCGGCGAAGTCGTCCTGCTTCTTCTCGATGCCTTCGCCGACCACGAACAGGGTGAAGCCCTTCACGGTCGTGTTGGCGGCCTTCAGCATCTGCTCAACCGTCTGCTTGTCGTTCTTCACGAACGGCTGGTTGAACAGCGAGACTTCCTTCAGGTACTTCTGCACCGAACCCTCGACCATCTTGGCGACGATCTCGGCCGGCTTGCCCGACTCGGCAGCCTTCTGCTCGGCAATGCTGCGCTCCTTGGCGATCAGGTCGGCGGGGACCTGCTCGGCCGACAGCGACACCGGCTTCATGGCGGCCACGTGCATGGCCACGTCCTTGGCGGCGGCTTCGTCGCCATCGAACTCGACCATCACGCCGATGCGGGTGCCGTGCAGGTACGAAACCAGCTTGCCGCCGTTGGCGTAGCGGGCAAAGCGGCGGATCGTCAGGTTCTCGCCGATCTTGCCGATCAGGGCCGTGCGGGTGGCTTCAACGCTCACGCCGTCGATTTCCAGCGCCGACAGGGCGGCCACGTCGGCCGGGTTCTGCTTGGCGATCAGTTCGGCGACCTTGGCCGAGAACGCCAGGAAGTCGTCATTCTTGGAGACGAAATCGGTCTCGCAGTTCAGTTCGACCAGCACGCCGGTGGTGCCGTCGATGAACGATGCGACCACGCCTTCGGCGGTCACGCGCGAGGCGGCCTTGCTGGCCTTGTTGCCCAGCTTGACGCGCAGCAGCTCTTCGGCCTTGTCCAGGTCGCCGTCGGCCTCGGTCAGGGCCTTCTTGCATTCCATCATCGGCGCGTCGGTCTTCGCGCGCAGTTCTGCAACCATGCTTGCGGTAATTGCCGCCATTTGTCACTCCTTGAATGGTTCACGCCGGCTGCCGGCAGTCGCCTGCGGCACCCGGTCGGTGGGTCTACAGCACACCCGCGGCAGATACTGCCTGCGGCGGATGACAACAATTCAAATTCAAAAAAAGGGGGCGCCAGATGTGCCCCCTTTTTATTGCCCTTCTTGCCCGGTTGCCGGCGTACCCCGGCTTTCGCCTTGCGCGCAGCCCGTGGTGACGGGCGGCAAGCGTTGCTTGTCTGTCGTGCGGTGACGATGCGCGCTAGCGGGTTCCTTTGCGGCAATCAGGCGGCGGGCAATCAGCCTTCCTGCACTTCGACGAATTCGTCGTCGCCGCCGCGAGCGGCTTCAACCACTTCCTGCACCGCGTTGGCACGGCCTTCCAGGATCGCGTCAGCCACGCCGCGCACGTACAGGGCCACGGCCTTGCTCGAGTCGTCGTTGCCCGGGATCACGTAGTCGATGCCTTCCGGCGAGTGGTTGGTATCAACCACGCCGATCACGGGCACGCCCAGCTTGTTGGCTTCGGTCACGGCAATCTTGTGGTAGCCGACGTCGACCACGAAGATCGCGTCCGGAACGCCGCCCATGTCCTTGATGCCGCCGATCGACTTTTCCAGCTTGAGCATTTCGCGCTCGAACATCAGCGCTTCCTTCTTGCTCATGGTTTCCAGCGCGCCGGCTTCCTTGGCGGCTTCCATGTCCTTCAGGCGCTTGATCGAGATCTTGACCGTCTTGAAGTTGGTCAGCATGCCGCCGAGCCAGCGGGCGTCGACGTAGGGCATGCCGGCACGGCCTGCTTCTTCAGCCAGGATTTCGCGCGACTGGCGCTTGGTGCCCACGAAAAGGATGGTGCCGCGATTGGCTGCCAGCTGACGCACGTACTTCATTGCGTCCTGGAACATCGGCAACGTCTTTTCGAGGTTGATGATGTGGATCTTGTTGCGATGGCCGAAGATGAAGGGGGCCATCTTCGGGTTCCAGAAGCGGGTCTGGTGGCCGAAGTGGCAACCGGCTTCCAGCATTTCGCGCATGGTAACGGACATGTAAAACTCCAGAGGGTTAGGTCTGAAGCCCGCCCCGACATTCCTGAAAAGGAACACCCCGGATAGGCGGGCCAGCGATTTCAAACGACAGCAGGAATAATCCTGCAAAATACCGGCCTGGCGCACGCAATGCTGCGCCGCAACCAAGTCAGCCCGCTATTGTAGCAACAAAAGTGCGGCCCGCTCAAGCCGCCCGGCTTCCTGGCGCCCTGCGGACTCAGCCCGGGACGGGCGCGCACAGGCTGCGATCTGGCCCCGATGGTGCGATAATCCTACATTGACCTTTCGATTTCGGCGCGGCCAGTGGCCTCGCCTTCACTTTTTGGCGACGTAGCATGAGCATTCACCTGAACACCGCCGAAGACATCGCCCAGATGCGCGTGGCTTGCCGCCTTGGGTCCGAGGTCCTCGACTACATCACGCCCTTCGTCCAGCCAGGTATCACCACCGGCGAAATCGACCGCCTGTGCCACGCCTACATGCGTGAAGTGCAAGGCACTGTGTCGGCGTGCCTGAACTATGCTCCCCCCGGCTATCCGCCCTTCCCCGGCGCGATCTGCACCTCGGTCAACGACGTGATCTGCCATGGCATTCCAGGCGACCGCGTGCTGAAGAACGGTGACGCGATCAACCTGGACATCACGGTCATCACCAAGGAAGGCTACTACGGCGACAACAGCCGCATGTTCATCGTCGGCGAGGGCTCGATCCTGGCCAAGCGCCTGTCGCAGGTGACCTATGAATGCATGTGGAAAGGTATCGCGCAGGTTCGCCACGGCGCCCGTCTGGGCGACATCGGCCACGCCATCCAGGTACACGCCGAAGCCGCCGGCTACAGCGTGGTGCGCGAGTACTGCGGCCACGGCATCGGCAAGAACTTCCACGAAGACCCGCAGATCCTGCACTACGGCCGCCCGGGCACCGGCGCCGAGATCAAGGCCGGCATGATCTTCACCATTGAGCCGATGATCAACGCCGGCAAGCGCGATATCCGCACCATGCCCGACCAGTGGACGGTCAAGACCCGCGACCGCAGCCTGTCGGCGCAGTGGGAGCACACCGTGCTGGTCACGGAAACCGGCTACGAGGTCCTCACGGTATCGGCCGGGAGCCCGGCGCCGCCGGCCTTTATCACCGATTCCGTCGCGGCCTGAGGTCGCACTGAAGCCAGGGGCGCCTGACCGGGCGCCTTTCTTTTTCCAGCCGTGCCCACCAATCCGCTCGCCGAGCCCGCCACCACCATGGACACCACGCCGGAACTGCTGCTTGCCGCGCGCGTGCGCGACCAGCTCAAAGCCGACAAGCAGGCGCTGTTTGCCGACTTCAACATCAGCGCCAATGTCGGCACGCTGATCACGCGGCTGCGCCGCGCCGTCGACGCCGGGCTGGTGGAAGCCTGGCGCGGCCTGGGGATGCCCGCGGGCGCGGCGCTGGTGGCGGTGGGCGGCTATGGCCGCGGCGAGCTGCTGCCGTACTCCGACGTCGACGTGCTGCTGTTGCTGCCCGCCGAGCCCGACCAGGACACCACCGGGCGCCTGGAGCGCTTTATCGGCCTGTGCTGGGACCTCGGGCTGGAGATCGGCTCTTCGGTGCGCACCGTGGACGATTGCACCCGCGAGTCGCGCCAGGACGTCACCATCCAGACCTCGCTACTGGAAGCGCGGCTGCTGACCGGCAGCCGCAAGCTGTTCGAGTCGATGCGTACGCGCTACCTCGCCGACCTGGACCCGGCCGCGTTCTTCCAGGCCAAGCTGCTGGAAATGCGCCAGCGCCACGCCAAGTACCAGGACACTCCCTACTCGCTCGAGCCCAACTGCAAGGAAAGCCCCGGCGGCCTGCGCGACCTGCAGGTGATCCTGTGGATGACCAAGGCGGCGGGCCTGGGCGACAGCTGGAAAGAACTGTTCGAGCGCGGCCTGCTGACGCAGCGCGAAGCGCAGGAGCTGGCGCGCAACGAGCGCCTGCTCAAGACCATCCGCGCGCGCCTGCACCTGGTGGCCGGCCGGCGCCAGGACGTGCTGGTATTCGACCTGCAGACCGCGCTGGCGGAGTCCTTCGGCTATCGCCAGACCACCAACAAGCGCGCCAGCGAACAACTGATGCGCCGCTACTACTGGGCGGCCAAGGCGGTCACGCAGCTCAACAGCGTGCTGCTGCTGAACATCGAGGCGATGCTGTTCCCGAGCGAGTCTCAGGTGACGCGCGTGCTCAACGAGCGCTTTGTCGAGCGCCAGGGCATGCTGGAGATCACCAGCGACGACATCTATGAACGCGACCCGCACGCGATCCTGGAAACCTTCCTGCTGTACCAGCGCACGCCCGGCGTGAAAGGCCTGTCGCCGCGCACGCTGCGCGGGCTGTACAACGCGCGCACCGTGATGAACGCGGGCTGGCGCAACGATCCGGAAAACCGCCGCCTGTTCCTGGCCATCATGCAGGAGCCGCAGGGCATCACGCATGCGCTGCGCCTGATGAACCAGACCAGCGTGCTGGGCCGTTACCTGATCAACTTCCGGCGCATCGTCGGCCAGATGCAGCACGACCTGTTCCACGTCTACACCGTGGACCAGCACATCCTGATGGTGGTGCGCAACATGCGCCGCTTCGCCATCGTCGAGCACACCCACGAGTTCCCGTTCTGCAGCCAGCTGATGGCCAGCTTCGACAAGCCGTGGGTGCTGTGGGTCGCAGCGCTGTTCCACGACATCGCCAAGGGCCGCGGCGGCGACCACTCGAAGCTTGGCACCGTGGATGCGCGCCGCTTCTGCAAGCAGCACGGCATTGCGCGCGAAGACGCCGACCTGGTCTGCTGGCTGGTCGAGCACCACCTGACCATGAGCCACGTGGCGCAGAAGCAGGATCTGACCGATCCCGACGTGATCCACGCCTTTGCCCGCGTGGTCGGCAGCGAACGCTACCTGACCGCGCTCTACCTGCTGACCGTGGCCGACATCCGCGGCACCAGCCCCAAGGTATGGAACGCGTGGAAGGGCAAGCTGCTGGAAGACCTGTACCACATCACGCTGCGCGTGCTCGGCGGCGCGCGCGTGGATTCGCATTCGCTGTGGTCGCAGCGCAAGGAGGACACCATCTCCGAGCTGCGCCTGAAGGCCTTCGACCCGGCGCTGGGCAAGTCCCTGTGGGCGCAGCTCGACGTGGCCTTCTTCCTGCGCCACGATTCGCACGATATCGCCTGGCTCACGCGCCACCTGTACAACAAGGTGGACAGCCCCACGCCGGTGGTCAAGGCACGCGTTTCCCCCGCCGGCGAAGGCCTGCAGGTGGCGGTCTATGTCAAGGACCAGCCCGACCTGTTCGCGCGCATCTGCGGCTACTTCGAGCGCAAGGCGTTCTCGATCCAGGACGCCAAGATCCACACCACGCGCCACGGCTACGCGCTGGACACGTTCCAGGTCACCGACCCCGGCATGGCCGGCGACGGCGGCAGCTACCGCGACATCATCGCGCTGGTCGAGCACGAACTGTGCGAGCGGCTGCGCCTGCAAGGCGCACTGCCCGAACCCACGCAGGGGCGGCTGTCGCGCCAGTCGCGCAGCTTCCCGATCAAGCCGCGCGTGGACCTGCGCCCCGACGAGCGCGGCCAGTATTACCTGCTGTCGCTGTCCGCCAACGACCGCACCGGCCTGCTGTACGCCATCGCCCGCGTACTGGCACGGCATCGCGTATCCGTCCACACGGCACGCATCAACACCCTGGGCGAACGCGTCGAAGACGTGTTCCTGGTCGACGGCAGCCGCCTGGCTGCCGACAACCGATTGCAGATTCAGCTTGAACAGGACTTGCTCGCCGCCCTCGCCATCTGAGGCGGGCGGGCAGCATCAACATATGACCGACAGCAATTCGCCGAAGCGCAAGACGCTAGGTATCAAGGCCGCCAGCGACACCGGCACGGCCGCGCGCAAGACCGGCACCCGCCCCGTGCGCGTGTCCGACCTGAACCGCAAGCGCGTGCAAGCCGTCTCCGAAGGCATCAAGCGCGCCCAGGAGCGCGCCGGCGGCAAGACCGGCGGCCGTCCGGCCCAGGGCGAAGCGCAGGCCGGCGCAGCCCAGCGCGCCGCGCCCCGCGCGCCGCGTCCCGCTGACGGCGAACGCCAGGCGCGTCCGCGCCGCTTCGGCGATGACGAAGGCCGTCCGCGCCGTTATGGCGACGACCGGGGCGAGGCACGTCCGCGCCGCTTCGAAGGCGGCGAAGCGCGCCCGCCACGCCGTTTTGGCGACGACGACAATCGCCCGCGCCGCACGGGCGATGACCGGGGTGAGGCACGCCCGCGCCGCTTCGAAGGCGGCGAAGCGCGCCCGCCGCGCCGTTTTGGCGACGACGACAACCGGCCGCGCCGCACGGGCGATGACCGGGGCGAGGCACGTCCGCGCCGTTTCGAAGGCGGCGAAGCGCGCCCGCCGCGCCGTTTCGAGGGCGGTGATTCGCGTCCGCCGCGCCGTGCTGGCGAGGACAACAACCGTCCCCGCCGTTTCGAAGGCGCCGAATCGCGTCCGCGCCGCGTTGGCGATGACGAGAACCGTCCCCGCCGCTTCGAAGGCACCGACTCGCGCCCGCGCCGCTATGGCGACGACGACAACCGTCCCCGCCGCTTCGAAGGCGCCGACTCGCGTCCGCGCCGTTATGGCGATGGCGATGGCGACCAGCGCCCGCGTCGCGCGCCGTCGGGCGAGCGCCGCCGTGAAGGCACCGCGCCGGCACGCCGCTTCAGCGACGCCGCCGACCGCATCCGCACCGCCGGCCCGGCACGCCAGCAGGCACCGGCCGCGCGCCAGGAAAAGCCCGCCCGCGCCGAGTCCAGCCACGACGACGGCCTGGTGCGCCTGTCCAAGCGCATGTCCGAACTGGGCCTGTGCTCGCGCCGCGAAGCCGACGAATGGATCCCGCACGGCTGGGTGCTGGTCGACGGCAAGCCCGTGACCGAACTGGGCAGCCGCATCCGCCCCGACGCCGAGATCGAGATCATGCAGGAAGCGCGCTCCGAACAGGGCGAGCGCGTCACGGTGCTGCTGAACAAGCCGGTGGGCTACGTCTCCGGCCAGGCCGAAGACGGCTACGAGCCGGCCGCGGTGCTGTTCACCCCCGAGAACCAGTGGGAAGGCGACCCCACGCGCAAGCGCTTTGCCCCGTGGCAACGCAAGAGCCTGGCCCCGGCGGGCCGCCTCGATATCGACTCAACCGGCCTGCTGGTGCTGACGCAGGACGGCCGCGTCGCGCGCGCGCTGATCGGCGAGGATTCGACCGTCGAGAAGGAATACCTGGTGCGCGTGGTCTGGCACTCGCCGCAGGGCGTGGTCGAGCGCAATATCAGCGCGGAATTCCCGGCCGATGATCTCGAACTGCTGCGCCACGGGCTGTCGCTGGATGGCGTGCCGCTCAAGCCGGCCAAGGTGAGCTGGCAGAACGAGGAGCAGCTGCGCTTCGTGCTGCGCGAAGGCCGCAAGCGCCAGATCCGCCGCATGTGCGAACAGGTCGGGCTGCAGGTGGTCGGCCTCAAGCGCGTGCGCATGGGGCGCGTGGTGCTGGGGGACCTGCCGCCGGGCAAGTGGCGGTTCCTGGGGCAGTTTGAGAAGTTCTGATTCCGGAATTTGCCGACACAAAAAAACCGGTCCTTGGGGACCGGTTTTTTTGCGCCTTGCGCGGGTTCGATACCACGCCGCACATCTCGTCAATCGTCGCTATTTGGCGGCAGATCCGGAAACAACACCTCCGTAAACCCAAACTGCCTGAAGTCCTTGATCCGCATCGGATACAGAATGCCCTGCAGGTGGTCGCACTCGTGCTGCACCACCCGCGCATGGAAGCCTTCGGCCACGCGCTCGATGCGGTTGCCCATCAGGTCGTAGCCGCTGTACTTCAGCCGCAGGTGGCGCGGCACCACGCCGCGCAGGCCGGGGACTGACAGGCAGCCTTCCCAGCCGTCCTCCATCTCGTCGGACCCCATTTCCAGCGCCGGGTTGATCAGCACGGTCTTGGGCACGGTCGGCGCGTCCGGGTAGCGCGGGTTGCGGTCGAAGCCGAAGATCACCACCTGCAGGTCCACGCCGATCTGCGGCGCGGCCAGGCCGGCGCCGTTGGCGTGGTCCATGGTGTCGAACATGTCTTCGATCAGCGTGCGCAGCTCCGGCGTATTGAAGCGCTCCACCGGCCGCGCCACCTGCAGCAGGCGCGGATCGCCCATCTTGAGAATCTCACGGATCATGGTTGCTTCCCCGGTTATTCCTGTGCCGGCGCGGCGCCGGCTTCAGCCAGCAGCGCCAGCATGCCGGCCTCGTCCAGCACCGGCACGCCCAGCGCCTCGGCCTTGTCGAGCTTGCTGCCTGCCTCGGCGCCCGCGACCACGTAGTCGGTCTTCTTCGATACCGAACCCGCCACCTTGGCGCCGGCGGTTTCCAGCAGTTCCTTGGCGTCCTCGCGCGACATGGTGGGCAGCGTGCCGGTCAGCACGAAGGTCTTGCCCGACAGCGGCGCCGGGGCCTTGGCCACCGGCTCGCTTTCCGCCCAGTGTACGCCTGCGGCGCGCAGTTGTTCGATGACCTCGACGTTGTGCGGCTCGGCAAAGAAGTGCGCGATCGACTGCGCCACCACCGGGCCGACATCGTTCACTTCCAGCAGCGCCGCTTCGTCGGCTGCCATCAGCGCATCCAGCTTGCCGAAGTGCCGGGCCAGGTCCTTGGCGGTCGCTTCGCCCACATGGCGGATGCCCAGCGCGAAGATAAAGCGGTTCATGGTGGTCTCGCGCGACGCGTCGATCGCCGCCACCAGGTTGGCCGCCGATTTGTCGGCCATGCGCTCCAGCGCGGCCAGCTTGGCCACGCCCAGCTTGAACAGATCCGCCGGCGTGCGCACGATGCCCTGGTCGACCAGCTGCTCGACCAGCTTGTCGCCCAGGCCTTCGATATCCATGGCGCGCCGCTGCGCGAAATGCAGCAGCGCCTGCTTGCGCTGCGCGGCGCAGATCAGGCCGCCGGTGCAGCGGGCGATGGCTTCGTCCTCGAGCTTCTCGATATGCGAGCCGCACACCGGGCAGGCAGTCGGCATCACGAACGCGCGCGCATCGTCGGGGCGGCGTTCGGTCACCACGGCGACCACTTCCGGGATCACGTCGCCGGCGCGGCGCACGATCACGGTGTCGCCGATATGCACATCCTTGCGGCGGATCTCGTCCTCGTTATGCAGCGTGGCATTGGTCACGGTCACGCCGCCGACGAAGACGGGCTTGAGCCGCGCCACCGGCGTGATCGCGCCGGTGCGGCCGACCTGGACTTCGATGTCCTCGACGATGGTGGTCATTTCCTGCGCCGGGAACTTGTGCGCCAACGCAAAGCGCGGCGCGCGCGAGACAAAGCCCAGGCGCTCCTGCTCGGCCAGTGCGTTGACCTTGTAGACCACGCCGTCGATGTCATACGGCAGCGCGTCGCGGCGCTGGCCGATATCGCGGTAGAAATCCAGCAGCCCCTGCGCGCCCTTCACCACCGCGCGGTCCTTGCACACCGGCAGGCCCAGCGCGGCAAAGCCGTCGAGCATGGCGCTGTGGGTGGGCGGACGGTCCACGCCCTGCAGCTCGCCCAGCCCGTAGGCGAAGAACGACAGCGGCCGCTTGGCGGTGATGCGCGGATCGAGCTGGCGCAGGCTGCCCGCGGCGGCGTTGCGCGGGTTGACGAAGGTCTTCTCGCCGGCCTCGGCCTGGCGTTCGTTGAGCTTGTCGAAGTCGCCGCGGTACATGAAGACTTCGCCCCGCACTTCAAGCACGGCGGGAGCCTGGCCGCGCAGCTTCAGCGGAATCGCCTTGATGGTGCGCACGTTGACCGTGACATCTTCGCCGGTCTCGCCGTCGCCGCGGGTGGCGGCCTGCACCAGGCGGCCGTCCTCATAGCGCAGCGACATGGCCAGGCCGTCGAACTTCAGCTCGCAGGCGTATTCGACTGCGTCGGCGGCACTGAACAGGTCCTGCTCGCCGGCTGCGGGCGCGGTGCGGCCCAGGCCCTGCGCGCAACGGCGGTCGAAGTTCAGCACGTCGTCGTCGGCGAAGCCGTTGTTGAGCGACAGCATCGGCACGCGGTGGCGCACCGAGTCGAAGGCCGACAGCGGCTCGCCGCCCACGCGCTGGGTGGGCGAGTCCGGCGTCTGCAGTTCGGGATGCTCAAGCTCCAGCGCCTGCAGCTCGCTGAACAGCGCGTCGTACTCGGCGTCGGGAATGGTAGGCGCGTCCAGCACGTAGTACTGGTAGTTGTGGCGATCCAGCTCGTCGCGCAGCCAGGCCACGCGCCTGGCGGCGGCTTCGGGCGGCAAGGGGCCGGCGGGCGCGGAGGCATCTGCCTGCGCGCCGCGGTGTGTTGCGGTCATGGCAGGCTCCGGCTAGATGCTGAACAGGCGCTGCGCCACCAACGAACCGGCCGGCATGCCGCGCGCTTCCAGCTTGTTGTAGAGCGTTTCAAGCTGGCTGAAGATCGCGACGAACGAGGCCTCGGTCAGCGGCCGCATATTGTCGTCGACCAGCTGCGCGCCCATGCGCTGGGCCAGCGTGTGACCGTATTCGCACACGGTCTTGAACGGCTTGGCGGCCTGGTCGGCCACCGGCACGTCGAGCAGCAGCGTGATCTGGCGGCCGGCCTTGACGGTCAGGTCGTCGCGCAGGAAGTTGGTGTCGCCGAACTGCAGCGTGAACAGCGGACGCTGCACGCCCTCGGCATTGGCCTGGTAGCGGATAAAACGCGTGCCGTCGCGCGACAGCACCAGCCCGTCCTGCGTGGCCACGTTCTGCACGTACGCCGCCGACCACGGCGCGCCATCCGAGATCACGTTGACGCCCAACTGCACGTCGCAGCCGGCGGCAAAGCCGTCGAGCTCGCGCGCGTTGGCGACGGTCTCGCTCATGTCCGGCAGGTCGGCCGAAGCATCGAGCGACTCGGCCAGCGACTCCACCGCGGTGATGAACTCCGAGAATTCCAGCGCGTTGAGCGGGCCGCCGCGGTTGGCCAGCTGCACGCCGACCTGCAGGTCTTCGTACTGGTGGCCGGCGGTGACCGGCTCCCATGCATTGGCTTCGGTGCGGAGGCCCTCGATATGGACCTGCTTGGTGCCGGCGCGGCGCAGCCGGCCGGTCAGCGGCAGGATGCGGTCACCGGAGGCCTTGCGTTCCAGGTGCAGGGGCACGATGCAGTCGATCAGCGGATCGATCAGGGCCGGCGTGGGCTGGCCATCGGGCACGGCGGCCACCGGAGCCGCGGCCGGGGCGGGTGCAGGCGCGGGAACCGGGGCCGGAGTGGCCTCGGCTTCAGCCTCGTCCTCGGCGGCCTCGGCGGCCTCGGCATGCGTCGCGGCGGCCGCGACGGACACTTCCTCGGCGACGACTTCGTCGGCGTCCGCGGTGCTTGCGGCGGCCGCAGCGGCGGCAGCCGCATGGTTGCTGTCCGTCGCCACCGCGGCACCGGCCGTGGCCTGCGCCGGAGATAGCGTCGGCTCACGCCGCGGTGCCTGTTCGGCAGCGGCTTCGTGCAGGCGCGCGGCGGTTTCCGGCGCGGTGCCCGGCCCGACCACCGGCTCGCGCATCGGCGGCAGGTCGTCTTCAGGGCTGAGCTCGCGCGGTCGGCGCGCCTTGCGGATCTGCCACTGGTTGTAGCCGAACACCAGTACCACGAAAACCAGGCCCGCGACGATCAGCGCGGTCTGCAGGTCCATGTTCAGTTTCATGCTGCCTCCGCCATCGAAACCGCCGCGTCCATATCCACGGCCACGATACGCGAAACGCCCTGCTCCTGCATGGTCACGCCAATGAGTTGATGAGCCATTTCCATGGCAATCTTGTTATGTGAGATGAAAACGAATTGAGTCTTGTCCGACATGCGCGCCACCATATTGGCGTAGCGTTCGGTGTTGGCGTCGTCCAGCGGCGCGTCCACCTCGTCCAGCAGGCAGAACGGCGCCGGGTTGAGCTGGAACATGGCAAACACCAGCGCAATCGCGGTCAGCGCCTTCTCGCCGCCCGACAGCAGGTGGATGGTCGAGTTCTTCTTGCCCGGGGGCTGCGCCATCACCTGCACGCCGGCGTCGAGGATTTCCTCGCCGGTCATGATCAGGCGCGCCTGGCCGCCACCGAACAGCGACGGGAACAGCTCGCCGAAATGATGGTTGACCTGGTCGAAGGTGCCCTGCAGCAGCGCGCGGGTCTCCTGGTCGATCTTGGCGATCGCGTCTTCCAGCGTATTGATGGCGTCATTCAGGTCGGCCGACTGCGCATCGAGGAAGGTCTTGCGTTCGCGCGCCGCCGCCAGTTCGTCGAGCGCGGCCATGTTGACCGGGCCCAGCGCGTTGATGGCGTTGTTGATGCGCGTGACTTCGCCCTGCAGGTACGACGGCTTCAGGTCACCGGTCAGCTTGTCGGCCAGCGCGGCCTCATCCACCTCGGCCGCGGTCAGTTGCTCGCTGAACTGCTCCTGGTTCAGGCGCGCGGCCTGTTCCTTGAGCTGCAGTTCAGTGATGCGGTCGCGCAGCGGCTGCAGGCTGCGCTCGGCGGCCAGGCGCTGCTCGTCGTGCTGGCGCAGCTGTGCCGACAGCGCATCGAGTTCGGTGCGCGCGATGGTGAGCTTTTCTTCCTTCTCGGCGCGGCGCTCCAGCGCTTCCTGCAGGCCGGTGTGCGCGGTCTGCTCGTTGATGGTTTCCAGCTCGGCGCGGGCGTTTTCCAGCGACTCGGCGATGCGTTCGGCCTGGTCGGCGGCCACCTGGATATTGCGGCGCAGCTCGTCGATGCGGCTGGCCAGGTTGCGCTCGGCAAAGAGGGCTTCCTGCGCGGCGCGCTCGAAGTCACGCAGCTGGTGGCGCGCGCCCGAGAGCTTGCTGTCCAGCGCCTCGAAGGCCATCTGCTGGTCTTCGTGGGTGGCCTGCATCTCTGCCAGCGCGGCGTCGTGCTGCTCGAAGCTGGCTTCGGATTCGGCGCGGATGGCGCGCTGCTCCTCGGTCTGCGCGTTGATTTCGTCCAGCTCCTCGCGGATCTGGCCGCTGCGGGCGGAGTAGCGCTCCATCGCCTGCGACAGCTTGAGCACGTCCATCTGCAACGCGTGCACGCGGCGGGTAGCCTGCTCGGCGCGCGCGCGGGCATCGCCCAGTCCCTGGCTGGCCTGGGTGTAGGCCGCTTCGGCACGCACCGCCTGGGTCTTGGCTTCGTCGGACAGCAGCAGCTGCGCGCGCGCCTGCTTCTGCAGGTTTTCGATTTCCTGCTCGCGCGCCAGCATGCCGGCCTGCTCGGAATCGGCGGCGTAGATCTGGATGGCGTTGCGGCCCACCAGGTGGCCCTCGGCCACGACGAGCGACGCACCGTCAGGCAGCGTGTTGCGCGCGGCCAGCGCCTGCGCCATGTCGGTGGCGACATAGATATCGGCGAGCCAGTCCTGCATCACGGCGCGGATGCCGGGCTCGGTGATCTGCACCAGCGACATCAGCGGGCGCAGGCCGGCAGGCGTTTCCAGCGGGCGGGCGGCGGCCGGCGGCGAGTAGAACGCCAGCTTGGCCGGCGGCGCGTCGGACAGGAGGAAGGCCTTGACCCAGTCCAGGTTCGACACTTCCAGCGCGGCCAGCTTCTCGCGCAGCACGGATTCGAGCGCGTTTTCCCAGCCCGGCTCGATATGGACCTTCTTCCACAGGCGCGGCAGCTCGGCCAGCTCATGCTTGGCCAGCCACGGCTGCACCTTGCCGTCGGTCTGCACATTCTCCTGCAGCTGGCGCAGCGCCGACAGGCGCGCCTCCAGCGTGGCGATGGCGGAGGCTTCGCTGTGCACGCTCGCCTGCGCGGCGCGGCGCGCTTCATCCAGGCGCGGCACGCTCTCTTCCGCATCGGCCAGCACGGCCTGGGCTTCCTCGACCAGCGCTTCCTGCTCGGCCAGTTCGGCGCGGGCCTGCTCCAGGCGGGTCTCGTCGGGGCGGTCCAGGCCCTTTTCTTCCGCCGACAGGCGTTCGCGGCGCTGTTCCAGCTGCTGCAGCATCTGGTCGGCGCTGCGCTGCTGCGCGGCTTCGAGCTTCAGGGCCTGCTCGGCCTGCATGATGCCTGCGCGCTGCTCGTTGAGCAGTTGCTGCGCGTCGCGCCATTGCGCTTCCAGCGTCGGCAGTTCGTCGTTCTTGTGGGCGACGGCTTCCTGCGCCTCGACCGTGCGGCCTTCGGCCACGGCCAGGTTTTCCTCGGCCTGCGCCAGCTCGTCGGTGGCCTGCTCGGCCTTGCCCTGCCACTGCTCGCGCTGCCCGGTCAGCGCGGCGATCTGGGCCTGCACGCGGTTGCGCGATTCCACCACGTAGCGGATCTCGGCTTCGAGCTTGCTGACTTCGGCATTGGCCTCATACAGCGCGCCTTGCGCGGCGTGCATGCCATCGGACGCCCCATAATGCGCGGCGCGCATGGTTTCGAGTTCTGCCTCGACATGGCGCAGCTGCGCAGTCTGCGCTTCCAGGTCGATCTGGGCCTGCTCGATGGCGCGCTGGTGGCGTTCCTGCTCTTGCTGGGCCTCGCGCTTGCGCAGCAGCCACAGCAGGTGCTGCTTCTCTTCGCCATCGGCATGCAGCGTCTTGAAGCGCTGCGCCACCTCGGCCTGGCCTTCCAGCTTCTCGAGGTTGCTGCCGAGTTCGCGCAGGATGTCTTCGACGCGGGTCAGGTTTTCGCGCGTGTCGGACAGGCGGTTTTCGGTCTCGCGGCGGCGTTCCTTGTACTTGGACACGCCCGCGGCTTCCTCCAGGAAGATGCGCATGTCATCGGGCTTGGCCTCGATGATGCGCGAGATCATGCCCTGCCCGATGATGGCGTAGGCGCGGGGCCCCAGGCCTGTGCCCAGGAAGATGTCCTGGATGTCGCGCCGGCGCACCGGCTGGTTGTTGATGTAATAGGACGAAGTGCCGTCGCGGGTCAGCACGCGCTTGACCGCGACTTCGGCGTACTGGCTCCACTGGCCGGCGGCGCGGCCCTCGGCGTTGTCGAACACCAGTTCGACACTCGCCCGGCCGGCCTGCTTGCGCGCGGTCGAGCCGTTGAAGATGACGTCCTGCATGGATTCGCCACGCAGCTCTGACGCACGTGACTCACCCAGCACCCAGCGCACCGCATCGATGATGTTCGATTTGCCGCAGCCGTTGGGCCCTACGATGCCGACCAGTTGGCCGGGCACTTGAAAATTGGTGGGATCGACAAATGACTTGAAGCCCGCCAGCTTGATCGAGGATAGTCGCACGGTTTCTCGTGTGGTATCGGCCACTCCGGCATGGAACCCGGGGTCGGCCTGGTATCGGGGCTATTGCACTGTTCAGAAAGCCGGGCTGCGCGGGAGCCGGCGCGGCGTGACGCCAGCACCTCAAAATACCCCTCGGGCCCGAGAATTGGGGCTAATCATACCATCGCAGATGCCTTCGCCGGCCCGTTTGGCAGTCGCCCCGGCGACCTATCCCATGGCCGATTTCCCTTGCTATTCCGCCCTTTACAAGCGTTTCCGCAAGCACTTTGGCAGGCGCCGCGGGCGCTGTCAGCCATCGTTGCCGGCCAATCGCCGGGAAACTAATTAGGGTAAATGCTAGTCTCTGATCTGTCGGCGTGACTCCGGATGCGCTCCGGGCCACACGCCCATGAACGCCCCTCGCAGCCTTTGGCCAACCAGGAGGACAGAGCATGAGTGAACCGTCAACGGCCGCCCGGCCGTGGTCTGTCAGCGACATCAACTACCAGGCGATCGACGTGGAACGCGTACGCGGCGACCGCGATCTCTTCTACCTGCTGGTGTCAGCCTCGTTTATCGAGAGCGGATCCGACACCTATGCAGGCAACCTTGCCACCTATTACGCCCGTGTGCCCGACGCGGCCGACTGGCTTGCCGAGCACTGGGAAGCCGAGGAACTGCAGCACGGGCTGGCGCTGCGGCGCTATGTCGAGCATGTCTGGCCGGAATTCGACTGGGAGCGCGGCTATGCACGCTTCTTCGACGAGTACAGCAAGACCTGCTCGATCGACCAGTTCGAGCCGACCGAGGGCCTGGAAATGGCGGCCCGCTGCGTGGTGGAAACCGGCACCGCCGCCTACTACCGCGCGCTGGAACAGGCCAGCGACGAACCGGTGCTGCGCGACCTGACGCGCCGCATCTCCAACGACGAGGTGCGGCACTACAAGCACTTCTACCAGTACTTCAACCGCTTTGCGGCATCCGAGCGGCTGGGCCGGCTGCGCGTGCTGGGTGCGCTGGCGCGCCGGCTGCTGGAGATCAAGAACGAGGACGCCGCGATCGCGCTGCGCAATGTGCTGCGCATGGAGCGCGGTGTGGAAGCGGTGTCAGAAGCCGAGGTGCGCGCGCTCAATGCGCGCGTGTCCGGGGTGATCCGGCGCAACCTCCCCATCGAAATGACCGTGAAGATGCTGCTGCGGCCGCTGCACCTGCATCGCGGCGTGGAGCGCGCGGTGCGGACGCCATTGGTGGCAGTGGTGTCGCGGGTCATGCTGCACTGAAACACCCGCCGGCCCAGTCAGTGACATGCCGCTGCCTCGGCCCCCGCTGCGGCCGGCGCCGGCGCGCGGCTGCGGTGCACCAGTCCCGACAAGGCGCCGGCGGCGATGATGCAGAGGCCGCCGGCCGCTTCCTTCCAGCTCAGCACCTCGGTCGCCAGCCACCACGAAGACAGCGCTGCGATGACGATTTCGAACAGCATCAGCAGCGACACGCGGTTGGCCGGCAGCCGCTGCAGCCCGTATTGCACCACCGAGTTGCTGACCACCAGCACCGCCGCCAGGCCCAGCACCAGCATGCCCACGCTGACCTGTGCGCCCGCGACGATGGTCACCGACGGGCCATCGAGCAGCAGCGCGGCCGGCACGCCCACCACCGTGCAGCCCAGGTAGACCACCACCGTGCGCACGCGTGCGTCCATGTCCGGGAAGCGCTGGCCGGCGCGGCGCGACAGCACATTGTTGACGGCAAAGCCCATGCCGCCGATCAGGCCCGACCATTCGGCGGCGGAACCCGGCAGCGGCACGCCGACCTCGGGCGTCCACAGCATCAGCCCGGCGCCGAACAGGGCCAGCGCCACCAGCGACAGCCCCGCCGCCGACAGCCGCTCGCCCAGGAACAGCCGGGCAAACAGCGCGGTCCAGACCGGGGTCAGGTAGAACAGCAGCAGCACGCGCATCACATGGCCGTTGACGCTGCCCCAGACGAAGCCGGCGTTGGTCACGCCCGCCGCCAGCCCGATCGCGACGAACAGCCAGTGCGGGCGCAGGCCGGCCAGGTGCCGGCGGAAGGCCAGCAGCGACAGCACCGCCGCGACCGAGCTGACCAGCGCCGCGGCGTGCATGCCGCCCAGGCCCCAGCCCGCCAGCATGCGATACGGGAACCAGGCGATGCCCCAGACCGAGGCGCCGATCAGGATGGAAAGCGATGCCTTGACCGCATGGCGGTCGGCCGGCGCATGCTGCGCCGCAACAGTATTTGTGCTCATAAAGGGAATCAGTGCGAGGCGAGCCGGGCCGCCGGCCGGTGACAGGCAGGCGGCGTCCGGACGGCGCCGGCGGCATCACCAGGGCGTGATGCCCGCCATCCGTGCTCGTGACCGGCCGCGCGGGCCGGGCCGGCGCACGGAAACCCGCGCCGTTCCTCTATAATGCGTCGTTTTAACCGGCCCCGACTGACACTGTGAATCCGCGCCTCGACCTGCTCCAGCCCTACCCGTTCGAGAAACTGCGGGTGCTCTTTGCACAGGTAAAGCCTGCCGACAAGCCGGCCATCAGCTTTGGCATCGGTGAGCCCAAGCATCCGACGCCTGAATTCATCAAGCAAGCGCTGGCAGAGTCGCTCGCGGGGCTGGCGAATTATCCCACAACGGCAGGTTCCGAGGCACTACGGCAGTGCATCGCCAGCTGGCTGGAACGCCGCTACGGCCTGCCCAAGGTCAACGCCGCCACCGAAGTGCTGCCGGTGACCGGCTCGCGCGAGGCGCTGTTCGCCTTTGCCCAGACCGTGGTCGACGGCACCCGCCCGGGCGCGCTGGTGCTGTGCCCCAACCCGTTCTACCAGATCTACGAAGGCGCGGCGCTGCTGGCCGGCGCCACCCCGGTATTCGCCAACAGCGACCCGGCGCGCAACTTCGCCCCGGCCTTCGACCGCATCGCCGGCGAGGTCTGGCAGAAGGTGCAACTGCTGTTTGTGTGCACGCCCGGCAACCCGACCGGCGCGGTGCTGTCGCTGGAAGACTGGAAGCAGCTGTTTGCGCTGTCGGACCGCTACGGCTTTGTGATCGCCTCGGACGAGTGCTACTCGGAAATCTATTTCGACGAGGGGCGCGCCCCGCTGGGTGCGCTGGAAGCCGCGCACAAACTGGGCCGCGGCCTTGACCGGCTGGTGATGTTCTCGAGCCTGTCCAAGCGCTCCAACGTGCCGGGCCTGCGCTCGGGCTTCGTCGCCGGCGACGCCGCGCTGCTGAAGAAATTCCTGCTATACCGTACCTACCACGGCGGCGCCATGAACCCCGCGGTGCAGAGCGCCAGCATCGCCGCCTGGAACGATGAATCGCATGTGCGCGAGAACCGCGCCGCCTACGTGCGCAAGTTCAGCGAAGTCACGCCGATGCTGGCCGAGGTGCTGGACGTGGCGCTGCCCGATGCCGGCTTCTACCTGTGGGCCGATGTCTCGCGCACCGGCCTCACCGATACCGAATTCGCCGCGCGCCTGCTGGCCGAGCAGAATGTGACCGTGCTGCCCGGCAGCTACCTGGCGCGCGAAGCCGACGGCATCAACCCGGGGGCGAACCGCGTGCGCATGGCGCTGGTGGCGACGCCGGAGGAATGCCTGGAAGGCGCGCGCCGGATCGTGGAATTCTGCAAATCGCTGGCCTGAGGCCTGATTGCCCAATTGTGTTCTCCCTCTCCCCTCAAGGGGAGAGGGTCGGGGTGAGGGGTGGTTTAGCAAGGCACCACGCCCGTAGAACCGCCCACCCTCACCCCCTGCCCCTCTCCCGCAAGCGGGAGAGGGGAGCAAACAAGAGGTCGAGGCTGAGACTCGACGACCGAACATCAACATCAACCCTGAGAAGCCAAACATGACGCAAGCTCTGCAAGCCCTGATCGACCAGGCCTGGGAAGACCGCACCAGCCTGTCGCCCAAGTCCGCCCCCAACGACATCCGCGAAGCCGTCGCCAACGTCATCAGCCAGCTGGATGCCGGCGCGCTGCGCGTGGCCGAGAAGCAAGGCAAGGACTGGATCGTCAACCAGTGGATCAAGAAGGCCGTGCTGCTGTCGTTCCGCCTGGAAGACAACGCCCCGATGAGCGCCGGCGGCTTTGCCCAGTTCTACGACAAGGTGCCGACAAAGTTCGCCAACTGGAGCGCCGACGACTTCGCCAAGGCTGGCTTCCGCGTGGTGCCGCCGGCCGTGGCCCGCCGCGGCTCGTTCATCGCCAAGAACGCGGTGCTGATGCCGTCGTACGTCAACATCGGCGCCTACGTCGATGAAGGCACCATGGTCGACACCTGGGCCACGGTCGGTTCGTGCGCGCAGATCGGCAAGAACGTGCACCTGTCGGGCGGCGTGGGCATCGGCGGCGTGCTGGAGCCGCTGCAGGCCAACCCGGTGATCATCGAAGACAACTGCTTTATCGGCGCGCGCTCGGAAGTGGTCGAAGGCGTGATCGTGGAAGAGAACTCGGTGATCTCGATGGGCGTGTACCTGGGCCAGTCGACCAAGATCTACGACCGCGAAACCGGCGAGATCCACTATGGCCGCGTGCCGGCCGGCTCGGTGGTGGTGGCGGGCAACCTGCCGTCCAAGGACGGCAAGTACAGCCTGTACTGCGCCGTGATCGTGAAGAAGGTCGACGCGCAGACCCGCGCCAAGACCAGCCTGAACGACCTGCTGCGCGGCGACTGAGCGCGCCTGGCGCAGCCCGCAATGGCTGCGCCGCCCCGCCCCGGGGCCCGGCCCCGGGGCAGTATTTCCGTTGTCACCCCGCCTGGCCAGGCTGAACATGCCTTCCCTCCGCAAGCGACTCATGGCCCTGGATCCCACCACCGTCAGTACCGTGCTCTCCCTGCTTCCCACCATTCTCGAGCAGGCCAACAAGACCATCGAGAAACTGAAGAAGAACAAGCGCAAGGACGGCACGCCGGAAGGCGCGGTGGCCGACACGCGCGATCCCGCCGCCCGCATCGCCGAGCTGGAAGCCGCTGCTGTGCAGCAGGCCGAGGCCGTCAAGCTGCTGGCCGAGCAACATGCCATCACCATCGACGCGCTGCGCAAGGAAGCCGCCCGGCTGGACCGCCGCCTGCGCCTGATGACCGCGGTGGCCATGGGCGGCGTGGCGCTGGGCCTGGGCGGCCTGGTGATCGCGCTGAACCTGCTGTTCCGCTGAATCCAATCCATCAAGACTAGCCATGACCGTCCTGCTCTACGGCATTCCCAACTGCGATACCGTCAAGAAAGCCCGCACCTGGCTGGATGCCAACGGCGTGGCCTACAGCTTCCACGACTTCAAGAAGCAGGGCGTGGATGAAGCCATGCTGCGCGGCTGGCTGAAGCATGTACCGCTGGCCACGCTGCTCAACCGCAAGGGCACCACCTGGCGCGCGCTGTCGGACGCCGACAAGGCCCGCGCCGAGCAGGAAGCCGGCGCAATCGCGCTGATGCAGCAAAGCCCGTCGCTGATCAAGCGCCCGGTGCTGGCCCACGATGGCAAGGTGATGGTCGGCTTCTCCGCCGACCAGTACGCCGGCCAGTTCTGATTTCCATTTCCGTAGTCCGATGACCGCCACCCTCGCCCTTACCGAAGACCTGATCCGCCGCCGCTCCGTCACGCCCGCCGACGAAGGCTGCCAGGCCATCCTGGAAACCCGCCTGAAGGCGCTCGGCTTCGACTGCGAAGCGCTCGTCAGCGGCCCCGACGATTTCCGCGTGACCAACCTGTGGGCGGTCAGGCGCGGCACGCAGGGCAAGGACGGCAAGCTGCTGGTCTTTGCCGGCCATACCGACGTGGTGCCGACCGGCCCGCTGGAGCAATGGCATTCGGACCCGTTCGCGCCGACACACCGCGACGGCAAGCTGTACGGCCGCGGCGCCGCCGACATGAAGACCTCGATCGCCGGCTTCGTGGTGGCGGTGGAAGAGTTCGTCAAGGCGCACCCCGCGCATGCCGGCTCGATCGCCTTCCTGATCACCAGCGACGAGGAAGGCCCGGCGCACGACGGCACCATCAAGGTGGTCGAGGCCCTGTCCGCGCGCGGCGAGCGCCTGGACTACTGCGTGATCGGCGAGCCGACCTCGGTCGACACGCTCGGCGACATGGTCAAGAACGGCCGCCGCGGCTCGCTCTCGGGCAAGCTCACGGTCAAGGGCATCCAGTGCCATATCGCCTACCCGCACCTGGGCCGCAACCCGATCCATGAAGCCGCGCCGGCGCTGGCCGAGCTGGCCGCCGAGGTCTGGGACCAGGGCAACGAGTACTTCCCGCCGACCAGCTGGCAGATGTCGAACATCCACGGCGGCACCGGCGCCACCAACGTGATCCCGGGCCACGTCACCATCGACTTCAATTTCCGCTTCTCGACCGCCAGCACGCCCGAAGGCCTGAAGGCGCGCGTGCATGCGATCCTGGACCGCCACCAGCTGGAATACGCGCTGGACTGGACCCTGGGCGGCGAGCCCTTCCTGACCCCGCGCGGCGAGCTGTCCGACGCGCTGTCGTCGGCGATCGAGGCCGAGACCGGCGTCAAGACCGAGCTGTCGACCACCGGCGGCACCTCGGACGGGCGCTTTATCGCCAAGATCTGCCCGCAGGTGATCGAGTTCGGGCCGCCCAACGCCAGCATCCACAAGATCGACGAGCACGTTGAAGTGCGCTTCATCGAGCCGCTGAAGAACGTTTACCGCGGCGTGCTGGAACGTCTCGTCGCCTGATTTTTTCGCCGGAAGACACCCATACATGGCAACGCCCTCTCCCCTGCGCACCGTGCGCGACCTGCTGCGTCTCGCAGTCTCGCGCTTTACCGCCGCGCGCCTGTCCTTCGGCCACGGCAGCGCCAATGCCTATGACGAAGCCGCCTACCTGGTGCTGCATACGCTGAACCTGCCGCTCGACACGCTCGATCCCTTCCTGGACGCGCGCCTGCTGCCCGAGGAAGTCGATGCCGTGCTCAAGGTCATCGAGCGCCGCGTCAATGAGCGCGTGCCGGCCGCCTACATCACGCACGAGGCCTTTATGCATGGCCTGCGCTTCTACGTCGATTCACGCGTGATCGTGCCGCGCAGCTTTATCGGCGAACTGCTGCAGGACGGGCTGGAGCCGTGGGTCGGCGAGACCGACAGCATCGGCCCGGTGCTGGAGCTGTGCACCGGTTCCGGCTGCCTGCCGATCGTGGCCGCGCACGTGTGGCCGAGCGCGAAGATCGACGCCGTCGACATCTCGCCCGACGCGCTCGCCGTGGCGCGCCGCAACGTGGCCGACTACAAGATGGACGACCGCATCCGGCTGTATGAGGGCGACCTGTACGCGCCGCTGCCGCACGGCGCCACCTACGACGTGATCCTGACCAACCCGCCCTACGTCAACGAAGGCTCGATGCAGGCGCTGCCGCCGGAATACCTGGCCGAGCCGCGCATCGCCCTGGCCGGCGGCGACGACGGCATGGACGTGGTGCGCCGGATCATCGCCGGCGCCAAGGCGCACCTGAATCCGGGTGGCGTGCTGGTGGTGGAGATCGGCAACGAGCACGCCAACGTGGAAGCCGCGTTCCCTGAACTGGAAATCGTCTGGCTGCCGGTCAGTGCTGGGGATGAGCAGGTGTTTTTGCTGACGTATGACGCGCTGCCGGGGTAGTTTGTTAGCGGATTCATAGCTCCTCACGGTAGGGGTAGCAATTCAAGCCGGACTGTCGGTCTGCCGGTGCCTGCCCTCACCCCCTGCCTCTCTCCCGCAAGCGGGAGAGAGGAGCAAACCGGCCGAACGCCGGCGTGGTTGGTAGAACCACCGTTTTTCGCTGACCGATTGGGTGCTCCCTCTCCCGCTTGCAGGAGAGGGCTGGGGTGAGAGCCGGCGTTTCGACGAAGTGCTGCGCAAACTGGGCGAACACCGGCCATCCCCCGGCCATGAATACCGCGCCCGCTCTACACTCGCTGCGGATACCCGCCAACCATTGCGCCTTCGCCCCGCAACCAGTGCGGCGGCAAACCCTGAAGCCGTGACCCCCAGCAACACCCGCCTCCCCGCATCGCCCGACGCCCTGCCCGCCCATGCCCCGGCAGCGCACGCCGCGCGCGGTATCGCCCTGCTGACGTTCGCCTTTGCGCTCAGCCAGTTCTTCCGCTCCTGCCTGGCGGTGATGGCGCCCGAACTGCAGCATGATTTCGGGCTGTCGCCGGCGGGCTTTGGCGCACTGTCTTCGTCGTTCTTCCTGGCCTTTGCCGTGGCGCAGATCCCGGTGGGCATTGCCTTCGACCGCTACGGCGTGGGCCGGCCAACCGCGCTGCTGCTGGCGGTGGGCGCGGTGTCGTCGATCCTGTTCGTGCTGGCGCCCAACGGCGCGGCCGCCACGCTGGCGCAGGTAGGGCTGGGGCTGGCATGCACGCCGGTCTTCATGGGCCTGCTGCATTTCGCCTCCGAGCAGCTGTCCGAGCGCGACTACACCCGCGTGGTCAGCCGCTCCAATGCCATGGGCATGATCGGCGCGCTGTGTGCCACGGCGCCGCTGGGCTGGGCCATCTCGCTGATCGGCTGGCGCCCGTCGATGGCGGTATCGGCCCTGGGCATGGTCGCGGCCTGCTATGGCGTGTGGCGCTTCGTGCGCGACCAGGGCCATGCCGAGGCCCGCAGCGCGTCGTGGCCGGCGATGCTGTCGGAAAGCCTGCAGCTGCTGAAGCTGGCGCCGCTGTGGACGCTGATTCCGCTGTGCGTGGCGATGTCCGCCGGCACCGCCTTCCGCAATGCCTGGAGCGGCCCCTACCTGGCCGACGTGTTCGGGCTGGGCTCGGCGCCGCGCGGGGTGGCGCTGGCGCTGCTGAGCCTGGCCGGCTTCCTGACCGCCTTCCTGCTGCCGGTGCTGGTCCGCCGCAACACGCTCAAGACCGCCATCGCCGGCTGGTCGTGCTTTGCCATGTCGGGCTCGTTCCTGCTGGCGCTATGGCCGGACAGCGGCATCGGCTACGGCGTGGCGATGATGGCGCTGCTGTCGACCATCGGCATGCTGCACCCGCTGGTGATGGCGCAGGGCCGCGGGCTGATCACGCCGTCGCGGCGCGGGCGCGGGCTGGGCCTGCTCAACACCTTTGTGTTCCTGGGATCGGCGCTGACGTCATGGGGCTACGGGCTGATCGCCAATGCCGGCCATGTGCGCGGCTGGCCGCTGCCTTCCACCTATGCGGCGATCTTCCTGTCCGCGGGCCTGCTGATTGCCGCCGCGCTGGTGCCCTACTTCTTCAGCCAGCCGCATCCCACCAGTCATTAGCCAGACTCAGGCCGCCGCAAGCGCCCTGACCATGTCGGCGATGATGGTGAAGCGGATCACGCGCAGGCAGGCCAGTTCGCCGGCAAACCCGCCGGTGAGCGCCGGGCGCTCCCGCGCCATGGCCGCGTTCTGTTGCTCGGCCTGCTCGTAGAGCGCCTGCGCGGCCGCCCCGATGCCGCGCAGCATGGCGTCCAGCCGCCGCTCGGCGGTCACGCCGGTCAGGCCCAGCGCGCGCCCTGCCTCCAGCACCAGCGCGCGCGAGAAATCGCTGTAGAACTCCACCCCCAGCACCGGCCAGGCAAAGCGGTGCGCCTGCGGCCAGCCGGTCTTGTCATAGGTGCGGGTGGCGTAAGCCGCCTCGCTGAGCAGGTCGTAGAACGGCGCCAGCGCAATGCCGGCATCGGACACCAGGAAGCTCAGGTTCTTCAGGTGCGCGTCCGAATTGCCCACCAGGATGTTGAACACCAGCCAGTCGAACAGCCGTGCCCGCGCCACCGCCGGCGCGCGGCACAGCGTTGCCAGCTGCGCCAGCCGCTCGACGCTGCCCTGGTCGTACTTGAAGGTGCGCGGCAGGTTCAGCAGCTGGCAGGCATCGATCGCATGCAGCCGCTGCCACTGCCCTTGCTGCGTAAGATGGCGATCGAAACGGTCGATCAGGTAGACCGGCGACGGCACATAGCGCCGGTGCACCGGCGGCACCTCCAGCTTCAGCCGCGCGGCCAGCGACATCACGAACCACTCGTTGATGACCGAATGCGGATAGATCTCCTGCATCTGGTGGGTCGGCTTCAGGATATGCGTGGACGGCGTATCCGCGCCGGGCTCGAACAGCGCGCCGTCCCGCAGCACCACCGCCAGCTTGTGCTGGGCACCGGCCAGCGACATGCGCTTGACCGCGCCATGTGTAAGCGGCACGCTGGGCAGGCTGTGGATGCGGGCGTCGAGCGCGGCGTCGCTCAAGGCGCGCAGGGCCGGCGCGGTGGCGGGCTCGCGGCCGGGCGGCAGCAGCGTCAGCGAGCCCGCCGATTCCGCCCCATAGTGGGCCAGCAGGGCAAAGGCATCGGCCTCGTTGCGGATGCTGGCATCGCGTGCCAGCAGCGCACGCTGGCCGTCCTCGGGCAGCAGGTTGTCGAAGTACCACTGCACCGGCCGCAGCGTGCTGCCATCGGCGAGCGCCTCCGGCTGCAGCGGCAGCGCCGGGCTCAGGGCGAAGGCGTGCGGGTTGCCCAGCCACGCCGCGTCATAGCGGAACGACCAGGCATCGCTGGCCTCATGCAGCTCGCCCACCGGCGCTCCGTTGATGCTGGCGACCAGTACGCGCTCAGCCATGCTGGCCGCCTCCCTTGACCGCTGCGCGCCGGTTGCGGCTGCGCGCCTGGCGTTGCCTGAGCTTGGCAAGTTCAGCCGCTACCAGCGGGGCCGCTGCCTCCGGCATATCCACCACCACGCGCAGGCCAAGCCCTTCCAGCACCTGGAACAGCTTGCCCCACTGGATGCCTTCGGCGCCGTTCTCTACGCGCACCATGAAGTTCTCGCTGACGCCGATGGCGCCTGCGGCATCGTCCTGGCGCAGGCCTTGCGCCTTGCGGGCAGCGCGTACGAAGGCGCCGATATCGCCGGGTTCGGTGAGGGTCACTGGCACAAAAATCTCCTTGATTGCAAAGACTTTAGTGTTTCCAGGCGGGAAAATCAAGAAATCTCCCTGATTGCAAAGATTCTAGCCTCTGGACACGGCCAACCGGAAAAATCTCCTCATTCACAAAGATTATTGCAGGCCGCCCTACCGCTTCGCCTGCAAAAAGCCAGACTTATCGATTTAAGAATTCCGCTGGCGCGCTTACGCCTTTACCGTTTGTGACACCAACATCCCAGCCCGACCTGGCGACAAGGGACAACGGCTGCGCCCGCGGCCGGCATAACGAGGAGACAAGCTGATGGCATCCCTGATCGCATCCCGCCGCCGCGCCTGGGGCCGCCGCGCATGGCTGGCCGGCATGCTGGCCACCGCGGCCGCAACCGCCTTGCCGTCCGGCGCCAGCGCCGAGACCTGGCCATCGCGCCCGATCCAGCTGCTGATCCCCTACCCGCCGGGCGGCAGCGCCGACCTGTTGGCCCGCCCGGTCGCAGCCAGGCTGCAGGAGCGCCTGGGCCAGCCCGTGGTGCTGGACTACCGGCCCGGCGCCGGCGGCACCATCGCCAGCCAGGCGCTGGCCCGGGCCAAGCCCGACGGCTACACCCTGATCATGGTGCTGGCCGCCCATGCCATCAATGCCAGCCTGTATCCGAAGCTGCCCTATGACACGCGCAAGGACTTCGCGCCGGTCTCGCTGGTGGCCAACCTGCCGATGATCCTGGCAGGGAGCCCCTCGCTGCAGGCCACCAACGTGAAAGAGCTGATTGCCGAGGCCAAGGCCGCGCCCGGCAAGCTGACCTTCGCCTCGGCCGGCAACGGCAATACCGGCCACCTGGCGGGCGAACTGTTCGATTCGGTCGCGGGTATCAAGATGACCCACGTTCCGTACAAAGGCAGCGCTCAGGTGGTGACGGCAATGCTGTCGGGCGAGGTCCAGCTGACCTTCGACAGCATCTCCACCACCCTGCCGCATGTGAAGAGCGGCAAGCTGCGCGCACTGGCCGTGACCGGCAGCCAGCGCGCCGCGGTCGCGCCCGAGGTGCCGACGCTGGCCGAGGCCGGCGTGCCGGGCATCAGCATCACCGGCTGGTACGCGATGCTGGCACCGGCCGGCACGCCGCAGCCCGTGATCGACCGGCTCAGCACCGAGATTGCCACGGTGCTGCGCCAGCCCGAACTGAAGGCGACGCTGGCCGCCAACGGCTATGAGCCGGTGGGCTCGACGCCCGCCGCGCTGCGCACCCATATCGACGCCGAGATCAACCGCTGGAGCAAGGTGGTGAAGGACTCCGGCGCACAGATCCAGTAAGCCTGCTTCGCTCCATCATTGCTCATCGGGCGCCGCCAGGCCGGCGTCCGCATTCCCTTGCCGAACATGATCCAACCGACCCCGCTCCAACGCCCCTTTACCACCATGTCCGTGCTCGTGCGCGAGCACGCCACGCAGCGCCCCACGCAGCGCGCCCTGATGCATGGCGAGCGCGTGCTCGACTATGCCGGCCTCGATGCCGCCATGGACCGCATTGCCGCGGCGCTGGCCCGCGACGGCGTGCGCCCCGGCGAGGCCATCGCCATCTGCGCGTCGTCCTCGATCGAATACGCCGCGGTGTACCTGGGCGCGGTGCGCGCCGGCGTAGTGGTGGCGCCGCTGGCACCGTCATCCACGCCGGACAGCCTGGCCGGCATGGTTGCCGACGCGGGCGCGCGCATCCTGTTCACGGACGCCAGCGTGGCCGACGTGCTGCAACCGGTGCGCGACCAGCTGGCCGCCACGCCCATCGTCACGCTGGACGGCAGCGACGCAGGCCAGCCGTACCAGGCCTGGCTGGCACCCGCCGGCACACCGGTGACCGAGCCCGTGATCCGCCCGGAGATGCCGCTCAACATCATCTATTCCTCGGGCACCACCGGCACCCCCAAGGGCATCGTGCAGTCGCACGGCATGCGCTGGGCCCATGTGTCGCGCGGCGCCGCCACCGGCTACGGCACGCATGCCATGACGCTTCTGTCGACGCCGCTGTACTCCAACACCACGCTGGCCAGCTTCTTCCCGACCATCGGCCTGGGCGGCACGGCGATCCTGATGGCCAAGTTCGATGCGGGCCAGTACCTGGCGCTGGCGCAGCAGCACCGCGCCACGCACACCATGCTGGTGCCGGTGCAGTACCAGCGGCTGCTGGCGCATCCGGAGTTCGACCGCCATGACCTGTCGTCCTTCCAGCAGAAGTTCTGCACCAGCGCGCCGTTCAGCCCCGCCCTGAAGGCCGAAGTGCTGCGGCGCTGGCCGGGCGCGCTGACCGAGCTGTACGGCATGACCGAAGGCGGCGGCGGCTGCCTGCTGTTCGCCGACCAGTTCCCCGACAAGCTGCATACCGTGGGGCGCCCCGCCACCGGTGCCGACGTGCGCATCATCGACGACGAGGGCCGCGAGCTGCCGCCCGGCAGCACCGGGGAAGTGGTGGGCCGCTCGGCGGCGATGATGAACGGCTACCACAACCAGCCGGAAAAAACCGCCGAGACCGAGTGGCACGACGCGCAGGGCCAGCGCTTTATCCGCACCGGCGACATCGGCCGCTTTGACGAAGACGGCTTCCTGGTGCTGATGGACCGCAAGAAGGACATGATCATCTCGGGCGGCTTCAACATCTACCCGAGCGATCTCGAGGCGGTGGTGCGCGAACACCCGGCGGTGGCCGACGTGTCGGTGGTGGGCGTGCCGTCGGAGCGCTGGGGCGAGACCCCGGTGGCCTTCGTCGTGCTGCGCGCCGGCAGCGGCGCCACGGCACAGGACGTGCTGGCCTGGGCCAACCAGCACCTGGGCAAGACCCAGCGGCTGGCCGCGATCCATGAGGTGGAGAGCCTGCCGCGCAGCGCCATCGGCAAGGTGCTCAAGCGCGAACTGCGCGACCGCATCACCGGCGCCTGACGCGCCGCGCACGGCACAAGCGCAGGCATCCACGCAAAAAGTTCGCGGGGGTGCTTGCGCAATCGAAAAGGCGTCTCTATAATTCGCGCCTTCGCTAGGCTCGTAGCTCAGCTGGTTAGAGCACCACCTTGACATGGTGGGGGTCGTTGGTTCGAGTCCAATCGAGCCTACCAACGCACAACGGAACACGGACGGTACGCATTGCGCACCGTCCGTTTTTCTTTTCCGGCGCCGCTTTCAGGTGCCGATGCCGAACTCCGCCAGCACCGCTTCGGTATGCTGACCCAGCGCCGGCGCATTCCCTGCCGGCCGTTCCGATCCTGCCATGCCTGGCAGGTTGGCCCACGGCACTTCGCCGATCCCTGCCAGCCGCAGCCGGCCGAACACGCCTGCCTGCGCGCATTGCGCGCTCTGCAGCAGGTCCCGTGCATGGCCCACGCGCGCGAACAGCACATCGTGCTCGGTCAGCAGCGCCTCCCAGTGCGCCAGCGGCTGTGCGGCAATGGCCTGCGCCACGCGCCGCCCCAGCTCCGCCGCGCGCGGCAGACGGCCGGCGCTGGTGTGCAGCGTGATATCGGCCAGCCAGTCGTCGAAACCCAGCAGCGTTGCCAGCCGCACGAACATGGCGTCGTTGAGCATGCTCAGGTACAGCCGGCCATCGGCCGCATCGAACAGCCCGGTGGGCGCATTGGCCACGGCCAGCTCCGCATCGGGGAACATCGCGTCATCCACCATCAGGTAGGACTGCAGCGCGGCACTGGTCTCCAGCAGCGACAGCCGCACGTGCCGGCCGCGGCCGTTGCGCGCGGCCTTGTACAGCGCTGCCGACGCATGCTGGGCCGCATAGAGCCCGGTGCTCAGGTCGACCATGTAGAAGGCGATGCGGCGCGGCTGGCCGGCGCTGTCGCGGTTCAGGTGCATCAGGCCGCTGAAGGCCTGCATGGTGGTGTCCACCGCCGGCATGTTCGCCATCGGGCCGGCATGGCCGTAGCCCGAGATCGAGACATAGACCAGCGCCGGGTTGCGCGCGGCCAGCGCCTCGTAGCCAACGCCCATGCGCTCGGCCACGCCGGGGCGGAAGTTCTGGATCACCACGTCGGCCTGCTGCGCCAGCCTGGCGATGGCGGCCCGGCCGCTGTCGCTGCGCGCGTCCAGCAGCACGCTCTCCTTGCCCGCGTTGCAGGCGACCGCGATCGCGGTCTGGCCGGCGCGGATGCGCCCCATCTGCCGCGACCAGTCGCCGCCCGGCGGCTCCACCTTGATCACGCGCGCGCCCTGCTGGCGCAGGATCAGGCCGCAATACGGGCCGGCGATGCCCTGGCTCAGGTCGAGCACGGTCAGGCCCTCGAACATGGCATCCTCCGTTGCCGCTTGTGCATGGTGCATGTCGTGCTCTCCGTTCAGATATCCAGCATGACCTTGCCGATGGCGCGACGCGACATCGTGGTGTCGACGGCGTTGAGCCAGTCGCCCAGCGGGAAGTGCTGCAGCACGGGCGGCGCCAGCTTGCCGCTGGCTGCCGCCTGCATGATCTCGGCCACCATCGCCTGCACCGGCTGCGCAAAGCGCCGGCGCTCGTCGGTCAGGCCCCAGCCGATGTAGTAGCCGTAGTTGAAGCCGATCAGGGTCAGGTTCTTCACCAGCAGCAGGTTGGCCGGCACCTCCGGGATGCGCCCGCTGGCATAGCCGATCGACAGCAGCCGCGCGCCCGGCGCCGCGCAGCGCAGCGAGGCGTCGAAGAGATCGCCGCCGACCGGATCGAACACCACGTCGGCCCCGCCCGCGGGGCACAACGCCTTGACCGCTGCCGCCAGCGTGGCCGCGTCGGACGGCAGCGCATGCGCGGCGCCGTTGCGCAGCGCCGCCTCGCGCTTGGCCTCGGTGCTGGCGGTGGCGATCACGCGCGCGCCCATCAGCCGGCCCACCTGCACCGCGGCCGTGCCCAGCGCGCCGCTGGCGCCATGGACCAGCATGGTCTCGCCCGGCTGCAGCGCGGCGCGCCACGCCAGCGCCGCCCAGACCGTGCCAAAGGTGACGGGCAGCGCCGCCGCCTGGGCCAGTTCCAGCCCGTCAGGCACCGGATAGACCGTGTCCGCAGTGGCCACCGCCTCCTCGGCGAAGCCGCCCCAGTCCAGCGCCGCGGCCACGCGCTGGCCCGGGTGCAGGCGGGTGACATCAGGCGCCACCTCGATGATCTCGCCCGCGGCCTCGGTGCCGGGCGTGAACGGCAGCGGCGGCTTGCGCTGGTACTTGCCGGACACAAACAGGCTCAGCGCAAAGCCCACCCCGGCATGGCGCACGCGGATGCGCACCTGGCCCGGCGCCAGCGGCTGGCGCGGGAGGCGTTGCAGTTCCAGCTCGCTCCAGTGGCACCAGCGGGAGCAGACCAGCCCAAGGTAATCGGTCTCTTGCATCGGGACTCCTGTCATTCGAGCGTGATGCCGACATCGCTGATGATCCGGCTCCATTTGTCGCGGTCGTTCTTCATCACCGTGGCGAAGGCTTCCGGCGTGCTGCCGACCGGCACCAGGTTCAGGTCCTGCATCTTCTTCGCGATCTCCGGCAGGCGCACGATGCGCGCGACCTCGCGCGACAAGGCATCGACCCGTGCCTTGGGCACGCCGGCGGGGAACAGCAGGCCCATCCACGCATCGGGCTCGAAGCCCTTGTAGCCGGTCTCCCGGAAGGTCGGCACCTTGGGCAGCAGCGCCGAACGCTCCGCGCCGGCGATCGCCACCGGCACCAGCTTGCCGCCCTGCAGCAGCGGCATGGCCGTGCCCACGGCAATAAAGCCCAGCTTCACATGGCCGGCCGCCAGGTCGGTGGCCAGCGGCGCGCCGCCCTTGTAGGCGACGTGCTCCATCTGCAGCCCGGCCTCGCGCTTGAGCAACTCACCCAGGATATGGCCGGTCGTTCCCGCGCCATACGATCCGTATGGATACTTGCCGGGATTGGCCTTGAGCAGCGCCACCACCTCCGGCAGCGTGCGCGCCGGGAAGTCCGGCGACACCGCCAGGATGGTGGACGAGATCGCCACCTCGCTGACCGGCGTGAAGTCCGCGATCGGGTCATAGCCGATACCCCGATACAACGACGGATTCTGCACGTGCGCGGTGAAGGTGAGCAGTGCGGTGTAACCGTCCTTTGCCGCGCGGGCGACGTACTTGGTGCCCGTAGTAGTGCCGGCGCCCGGCTTGTTGTCGACGATGACTGGCTGGCCCCAGCTCCTGGTCAGCTCCTGCCCGATCAGCCGCGCCACGGCATCGTTCACATTGCCCGCCACGGACGGCACCACGATGGTCAGCGGGCGCGACGGGTAGGGTTCGGCAGAGGCGGGATCGGCGGCGCAGACTGCCGCCGGGATGGCCGCCAGCAGCATGGCTGCCACGGCTGCGCGCAGCCGTGCGGAACGGTGTTGCATCGGTGTGTCTCCTGTCCTGGCTCCCTTCTGTGGTGCCCGCGGGAGTGCGGCGCGCGAGGGATGCCAACGCAGTCTAGGCCAGCACCCCGCCCGGCGTGATTCCCGCGCGGCGCGGGCCAAGTCCTGCCAGGCATGGCGCAGCGCCGCATTGCCCTACCCCGGGAAATCCCTCATGGCCCAGCCCCCGCCCCGGTCACTATTATTTGTTGAAATTTTCAACTATCGAATTTTTCATCTATCCATGCCACGCGCCCTCCGGCTCAAGTCCGACTACATCAACATCCTGCTCGACATGGCCGCCGAGCGCACGCGCGAACGCGGCTCGCGCGTGTACGAAGAGAAGTTCGGGGTCTCGCTGCGGGACATCCGCCTGCTGCGGATGATCGGATCGGCGCCTGGCATCACCATGGGCCAGCTGGTGCAGCAGTCGGCGATCGAGAAGACGCTGGCGTCCAAGCTGGTTGGGGCGCTGGTCAAGCGCGACCTGGTGCAGCGCGAGATCAGCACGGAAGACGCGCGCCAGGTGTGCCTGTTCCTGAGCGAGGCCGGCGTCGACCTGGTGCGGCGCGCCGAGCCGCTCGGCATCGAGCTGGAAGCGGGCTTCCTGCACTGCCTGACGCCGGCCGAGATCGACGCGCTGCGCGCCACGCTGGTCAAGCTGATCGAAGCCGAGGCGGCCTCGCGCGAGTCCTTCGAGCGGTATCTCCAGAAGCTGCGCGAGCGCGGCACCACCACGCCCTGACCGGCACCTTTGCCACCCACCCTGCCCGAGAGATGATGACCATGACGTCTGCAATCCCGCTTCGCCATGCCGGTGCCGTCGCGTTGTGCGCCCTGGCATGCATGTCCGCCGGCAGTGCAATCGCCGAGACCGTGCTGCGCACCGTGCCGTCGTCCGACCTGAAGATCCTGGACCCGGTCTGGACCACCGCGAACATCACGCGCAACCATGGCCTCATGATCTACGACACCCTGTTCGGCATGGACGAGAAGGGCGTGATCCGGCCGCAGATGGTGGACAAGACCACCACCAGCGCCGACAACAAGACCTGGACCTTCACGCTGCGGCCAGGGCTCAAGTTCCATGACGGCACCCCGGTCACCGCGCAGGACGTAATCGCCTCGCTGGCGCGCTGGGGCAAGCGTGACGTGCTGGGCCAGCGCATGTATGAAGCCATGGCCGGCATCACCGCCGAAGGCCCGGCCACGGTGCGCATGACCTTCCGCCAGCCCTTCGGCGCAGTGCTGGATGCGCTGGGCAAGCCCAGCCCGCTGGTGCCGTTCATCATGCCCAGGCGCGTTGCTGAAACGCCTGCCGACAAGCAGATCGACGACCTGACCGGCTCCGGCCCCTTCACACTGAAGAAGGAGGACTTCCGGCCCGGCGACCGCGTGGTCTACCGCCGCAATCCCGACTATGTGCCGCGCAAGGATGCGCCGTCCGGCCTGGCCGGCGGCAAGGCCGTGCACGTCGACCGCGTCGAATGGGTGTTCCTGCGCGATACCCAGACCCAGGTGAACGCGCTGCTCAACGGCGAGGTGGATATCCTCGAGGTCGTGCCGGCATCGCACTATCCGCAACTGCGCACCGACAAGCGGGTGCAGATGTTCGACATCATGCCCGCCGGCCCCTTCACCGTGATCTACAACCACAAGGTGCCGCCGTTCAATGACGCCAGGGTGCGCAAGGCGGCGATGCTGGCGATCAACCAGGAAGCGATGCTGCGCGCGCAGGCCACCTACCGCGACTTCTACAAGCCGTGCGCCTCGATCTACCTGTGCGGCTCGCCCTATGCCAGCGACCAGACCGGCTTCTTCACCGGCAAGCCGCAGTTCGAACAGGCGCGCAAGCTGCTCAAGGAGTCCGGCTATGACGGCAAGCCAGTGGTAATCATGCTGCCGGGCGATGCCCCCGCGCTGAGCCGCCTGCCGGTGGTCTACGGCCAGCTGCTCAAGCAGGTGGGCTTCAATGTCGACGTGCAGGCTACCGACTGGAGCACCCTGATCACGCGCCGCACCAGGAAGGAACCGCCCGAGAAAGGCGGCTGGAATGCCTATATCACCTTCTGGGGCGGCGTCGACGCCAGCAGCCCCATCACCTACAGCCCGCTGACCGGCAACGGCGACCGCGGCTACTTCGGCTGGCCGGAAGACGCCGAGCTGGAAACCCTCAAGACCCGCTTCATCGAAACCGCGGACGCCGCGCAACGCAAGTACATCGCCACCAGGATCCAGCTGCGCGCCATCGAAAACGGCATCCTGGCGCCAGTCGGCGAAGGCAAGGCGCCCACCGTGGTGCGCAGCGGCGCGATCAGCGGCCTGCTGCCGGCACCGGCGGTGCTGTACTGGAACGTGCGCAAGCAATAGCCCGCTACGGCGCCCGCGGTCCCGCCCTCGCGCGGGATCGCCACCCGCGGTCCCGGCTGCCGTGCCGCCAGCCTGCTGACCTCCCTTTCCCCCAACGAGGTAGTGCCATGATGAATTTCCTGCTCCGCCGCAGCCTGGCCACCGTGCCAGTGCTGGCGGTGGTGGCTGTCATCGTCTTCACGCTGCTGCGGCTCACGCCCGGCGACCCGGCCGCGGCCATTGCCGGCGACGCCGCCAGCGTGGAAGACATCGCCCGCATCCGCACCCAGCTCGGGCTGGATCAAGCGCTGCCGCGCCAGTTCATCGGCTGGCTCGGCCACGTGCTGGGCGGCGACCTGGGCTATTCCTTCTTCTACAAGATGCCCGTGACCACGCTGATCGCGCAGCGGCTGGAACCCACGCTCTCGGTGGCGGCGCTGACCATCGTGCTGACCGTGCTGACGGCGGTGCCGCTGGGCACGCTGGCGGCCTACCGGCGCGGCCGCTGGCTCGACCGCCTGGTGATGCGCGGCTCCGTGCTGGGCTTCTCGGTGCCGATCTTCGTGGCCGGCTACCTGATGATCTGGGTGTTCTCGCTGCACCTGGGCTGGCTGCCGTCGCAGGGCTACAGCCGCCTGGCCGACGGCATCTGGCCATGGCTGCGCAACCTGGCCCTGCCCTGCGTCACGCTGTCGGTGATGTCGTGCGCGCTGGTGGCGCGCACCACCCGCGCCGCCGTGTCCGAAGCGCTGACCGAGGACTTCGTGCAGACCGCGCGCGCCAAGGGCATTCCAGAGTGGCGCATGCTGACGCGCCATGCGCTGGCCAATGCCGCGGTGCCGATCGCCACCGTGATCGGGCTGAGCCTGGCCGGCCTGATCGGCGGCGTGGTCGTGACCGAGAGCATCTACGCCATTCCCGGTGTCGGCCAGCTCACGGTGGATGCCGTGCTCTCGCGCGACTACCCGCTGATCCAGGGCATCACGCTGTTCTTCTCGGTCTCGTACGTGGTCATCAACCTGCTGGTGGACGCGAGCTATCTGCTGCTCGATCCCCGCATTCGCTACTGAGAGCCCCATGACCTCACTCACCACTGCCATCGAATCCGCCCCGCCCGGCACCGGCGCCCGTCCCTCTCGGCTGCGCCCGGTGCTGGCCAACGGTGCCGTGCGCGCCGGCGGCGCCATCCTCGGCCTGATGCTGTTCCTTGCCGTGGCCGCGCCCTGGCTCTACACCATCGATCCCAACACCATGGACCCCGCCAGCGGCCAGTTGCCCCCCTTCACGCGCGCCGAGATCGTAACCCTGGCCGGCGATGCCTTCGAACGCCTGTTCCCGCTGGGCACCGACAGCCTGGGCCGCGACATCTGGAGCCGCACGCTGTACGGCGCGCGGGTCTCGCTGGCGGTCGGGGTGTCGGTGGCGCTGGCCTCGGTGCTGCTGGGGCTGGTGGTCGGGCTGGTATCGGGCTATGTGCGCTGGCTGGACGGCTTCATCATGCGCGTGATGGACGGCATGATGGCCATTCCCGGCATTCTCTTCGCCATCGTGCTGGTGGCCGCCTGGCGGCCCAGCCTGCTGACGGTGATCGTGGCCATGACCGTGCCCGACACGCCGCGCGTGGCGCGCCTGGTCAGGTCGGTGGTGCTGTCGGTGCGTGAAGAGCCTTATGTCGAGGCCGCCATTGCGCTCGATACGCCGACCTGGAAACTGATGCTGCGCCACATCCTGCCGAACACCATCGCGCCGCTGCTGGTGCAGGGCACCTTTATCTGCGCCGGCGCGATGCTGGTGGAAGCGGTGATGTCCTTCCTCGGCATCGGCCTGCCCACCGACATCCCCACCTGGGGAAACATCATGGCCGAGGGGCGCGCCCACTTCACCTCGCATCCGCACAGCGTACTGCTGCCCGGCGCCTTCCTGGCGGTAACGGTGCTGGCCGTCAACATGCTCGGCGACGGCCTGCGCGACACTCTCGACCCCAGGTTCAGCAAGCGGAGCGCCTGATGATGCCAATGAACACGACCGCGGCCGCGGACTCGGCCACGCCCTGCCTGCGCGTGCGCGACCTGCGCATCGACCTGCCGCCCGGCGCCGACCGGCCGCATGCGGTCCAGGGGGTGTCCTTCGACGTCATGCCCGGCGAAGTGGTCTGCCTGTTGGGCGAATCGGGCTCAGGCAAGTCCGTGGTCGCGCGCGCGGTGATGGGCTTGCTGCCCGAAGGCCTGAAGGTCTCGGGTGGCGGCATCGCCCTGTCCGGCGAAGACCTGCTGGCAGCCTCCCCAGCACGCCGGCGCGAACTGCGCGGCACCGGCGTGGCCATGGTGTTCCAGGAACCCATGACCGCGCTGAACCCGGTCATGCGCTGCGGCCGGCAGGTCGAGGAAATGCTGGCGCAGCACACCAGCCTGGGCGCCGCGCAGCGGCGCGAGCGCGTGCTGTCGATCTTTGCGCGCGTGCGGCTGCCGGATCCCGAGCGGATCTACGACGCCTACCCGCACCAGCTGTCCGGCGGGCAGCGCCAGCGCATCGTCATCGCCATGGCGCTGATCCTGCGCCCGGCCCTGCTGGTGTGCGATGAGCCCACCACCGCGCTGGACGTGACCACGCAGGCCGAGATCCTGGCACTGGTGCGCGAACTGCAGCACGAGAACCAGACCGCGGTGCTGTTCATCACGCACGACTTCGGCGTGGTCGCCGACATTGCCGACCGGGTGGTGGTGCTGGAGCTTGGCCGCCAGGTGGAAAGCGGGCCGAAAGACCGGGTCTTGCGCCAGCCCGATGCGGACTACACCCGCATGCTGCTCAATGCCGTGCCGGGACTGGAGCCCGCGCAGCGTCCGTCGGTGGCGCGGCGGCCGTTGCTGCTCGACGCCAGCGGCATCGGCAAGACCTATGTCTCAGGAGCCTGGCCGGGCCGGCGCCGCGTGGTCGAGGCGGCCACCGATGTGTCATTGCAGGTACGGGCGGGCGAGACCGTCGGCATCGTGGGCGAGTCCGGCTCGGGCAAGTCCACGGTGGCGCGCTGCATCGCGCGGCTGATCGAACCGTCCGCGGGCAATATCCAGGTGCTGCCCGAAGCGGCGCAGCAACTGCCGCGCCGCGCGCAGCTGTCCGCGTTCCGGCGCATGGTGCAGGTGGTGTTCCAGGACCCCAACCGCTCGCTCAATCCGCGCCGCACGGTGGGCCAGTCCATCGTCGAAGGCGCGGTCAATTTCGGCGCGACGCCTGCGCAGGCGTGGCAACGCGCCGAGTCGCTGATGGAACTGGTGCGGCTGCGGCCCGACGCGCTGCACCGCTACCCCAGCGAGTTCTCCGGCGGCCAGCGCCAGCGCATCTGCATCGCCCGCGCGCTGGCGTGCGAGCCGCGCGTGCTGATCGCCGATGAAGCGGTGTCGGCACTGGACGTCTCGGTGCAGGCGCAGATCCTGAAGCTGCTGGCCGATATCCAGCAGCGGCTTGCCATCGGCATCCTCTTCATCACCCACGACCTGCGCGTGGCCAGCCAGGTGTGCGACCGCCTGATCGTCATGCACAAGGGCCGCGTGGTCGAGCAAGGCGCCACGCGCGACGTCGTGCTGTCGCCGCGCCAGGACTACACCCGCGCGCTGCTGGCCGCCGCGCCGGGACGCCATTACCCGTTCGGTGTGCAGTAACGCCGGCCATGCAGATTCCCAAGCGCCAGCCAACCCTCTTGGACAAAACCATGAAAACTCCGCTCTACGCACTCAGCGCCGCCGACCTGCTCAGCAACTACCGCCAGCGCGAACTCTCCCCGGTCGAAGTCATGCAGTCGGTGCTGGACCGCATCGAACACTGGGAGCCCGGCATCCGTGCGATGTACGTGGTGCATGCCGAGCAAGCGCTGGCCGCCGCGCGCAGCGCCGAGGCGCGCTGGCTGGCAGGCACCCCGAACGGCCCGCTCGACGGCGTGCCGGTGACGCTGAAGGAGAACATCGCCACGCGCGGCACGCCGGTGCCGCTCGGTAGCGCCGCCACCGTGCTGGCGCCGGCGCCGGCCGATGCGCCGGCCGCGGCGCGCCTGCTCGAGGCCGGCGCGATCGTGGTCGGCAAGACCACCATGCCGGATTTCGGCTTCCTGGGCGCGGCGCCGTCCAGCTTCCATCCGCTCACGCGCAACCCGTGGAAGCTGGACCGCAACACCGGCGGCTCCAGTTCCGGCGCCGGCGCCGCGGCCGCGGCGGGCTACGGCCCGATCCACCTGGGCACGGATATCGGCGGCTCGGTGCGTATTCCCGCCAGCTTCTGCGGCGTATTCGGCCTGAAGCCCAGCCATGGCCGCGTGCCGGTCCACCCGCCAGCCGCCGCGCGCGTGGTCGGCCCGCTGACGCGCACCGTGGCCGACGCCGCGCTGGCGATGCAGGCCATCTCGCGCCCCGATGCCCGCGACTACATGAGCCTGCCGCCGCAGGACATCGCCTGGCACCAGCTTGAGCGCGATATCCGCGGGCTGCGCATCGGCCTGTGGCTGGACCCGACCGGCGACTGGCAGGTCGATGCCGAAGTCCGCACGGCGGTGCTGGCGGCAGCGCGCCTGTTCGAGCAAGGCGGTGCCGTGGTCGAACCCGTGCGCGACTGGACCACCATGGACATGCGCATCGGCATGGCGCACTTCTTCACCATGCGCTGCCGGGTCGACCTGGCCGGGATGCCGCCGGAGCGCGCCAGCCTGGCGGCAGGCTACATCCGCAAGGCCGCCGAGTTTGCCGGCAAGCTCACGCCGGAGCAGACCTTCCAGGCCTTCACGCGCATGCAGCAGCTGCGCGAGGCCACCGTGGCCGCGACCCAGCCCTATGACTTCGTGATCTCGCCGGTGTCACCGGTGCTGCCCTTCGCCGCCGATGCCATCAACAGCGGCGGCGACTTGCCGCTCAAGGACTCTCACTTCACAGCGGTGTTCAACCACTCCGAACAGCCCGCGGCATCGGTCCCCTGCGGCATGTCGCGCGACGGCCTGCCCATCGGGCTGCAGATCTCCGGCCGGCGCTTTGACGACCTGGGCGTGCTGCAGCTGGCGCACTGGTTCGAGCGCGCCTCGGAACCCCAGCGGCAATGGCCTGAGCCGCAGTAAGCCCTGCGTGACCGGCGCGGGGGAGGTGCGGCGCTACAATGGCCCGCACCGACCCCAGCGCCATCACGCCCCATGCGATTCGAGGATCTTGAAGCCTTCCTGGTTGTCATCGAGCAAGGCAACCTGCACCGCGCCGCCGACACCCTCGGCATGACCCAGTCCGGCCTGTCCAAGACGCTGGCGCGGCTGGAGGGCGAAGCCGGCATGCCCTTGTTCGAGCGCACCCCGCGCGGGCTGGTGCCGACCAGCGTGGGCCGCACCCTGGCCGCCCATGCGCGCAGGATCGCGCTGGCCGCGGGCGACATGCGCAACGAACTGACCGAGCAGCGCGCGGCGCGCGCGGGCACGGTGCGCCTGGGCGCCATCCCCTACCTGCTGCCGTCGCTGCTGTCGCCGCTGCTGGCCCGCTTCTTCCTGAGCCGGCCGCTGGCCACGTTCTCGATCGAGACCCACCTGAGCGCGCGCCTGATGGCGATGCTGCAGAATGGCGAGGCCGACCTGATCCTGGGCGCGCGCCCGACCAGCCTGCCGCCGGACATTGCCTGGCTGCCGCTCGGTCCGCTGACCATGCAGATCGTGTCCCGCACCGGCCATCCGCGCCGCGAGGGCTTCCGCACGCTGGCCGACCTGAGCGGCGAGCGCTGGGTAGTGCCGGCCAGTTCGCTCTACCTGCGCCAGTGGCTGGAGGAACGGTTTACCTCGGTCGGGCTGCCGCCGCCGCGCGTGGCGGTGGAAAGCACGGCGTCGCCGGTGGCCTTCGGCGAGCTGCTGCGGCACTCGGACCTGCTCGGCATCATGCCGCCGCGCATGCTGCACCAGGCCGAGGGCCAGGGGCTGGCCGCGATCGAGGCGCCGGGCATGTCGTGGCAGCATGAGCTGGCCGTGCTGTGGCGCGCCGATGGCTACCTGTCGCCGATCTGCCAGGACTTCCGCGATGCGGTGGTGGCGTGGTGCGAAGAGATGGAGCTGTGAGGGCCGGGGTGCTCAGGGCACCCACCAGTAGCGGGTGATATGGAAGAACACCGGCGCGGCGAACACCACTGAGTCCAGCCGGTCCAGCATGCCGCCGTGGCCCTGGATCATATGGCCCCAGTCCTTGATGCCGCGGTCGCGCTTGATCGCCGACATCACCAGCCCGCCCAGGAAGCCCATCAGCGCAATCACCAGCGCAATCGCGCCGGCCTGCCACGGCGAGAACGGCGTGATCCACCACAGCGCCGCGCCCAGCGCGGTGGCACTGGCCACGCCGCCGACAAAGCCCTCGACGGTCTTGGACGGCGACAGCAGCGGCGCGATCTTGCGCTTGCCGCACAGCTTGCCCCACACATACTGCAGCACGTCGCTGCCCTGCACCACGATCACCAGGAAGGCGATCAGCAGCAGGTTGCGGCCTTCGAAGCCCGGGATCGGCAGCGTCAGCAGCGCCGGCACGTGCGAGATGCAGAACACGCACACCATCACCGCCCACTGCACTCCGGCGCAGCGCTCCAGGAAGCGCGTGGTCTCGGACGACAGCGCCGCCAGGATCGGCAGGATCAGGAAGGCATAGACCGGGATCAGGATCGAGAACATGCCGTACCAGCCGATATAGACCAGCACGTACTGCAGCGGCAGGAACACGAAAAAGGCGGCGACGATGGCGTGATGGTCACCGCGCCGCGTGGTGATGATGGTGACGAACTCGCGCAGCGCGAAGAACGAGAGCAGGTAGAACAGCACGATCACCGCGGTGCGGCCCAGTGCAAAGGCCACGCCCATGATGCCGATCATCCACCACCAGGCCCAGACACGCTGCGCCAGGTTGTCGATCACCGCGTGCTGGCCGCCGCCCGCCACCCGCCAGCGCAGCAGCGCGGTCACGGTGGAGGCCAGCAGCAGCACGCCGAACAGGCCACCGAACAGCAGCCAGGTCTCGGGACTCCAGTGCAAAGTGGGCATGGCGGTCATTCCAGCTCCGGGGCAAGCGCGAGCAGGCCGTCGCGGCACCGCGCAAGGAAGGCTTCCTTGCTGTCCTCGGCGGCCAGCAGCACCGGCTGGCCAAAGGTGACGGTGCACAGCAGCGGCACCGGCACGACTTCGCCCTTGGGCATCACGCGGTTGAGGTTGTCGATCCACACCGGCACGAACTCCACCCCGGGGCAGGCCCGCGCCAGGTGGTAGATGCCGCTCTTGAACGGCAGCAGGCGCGCGTCGGTGGTATTGCGCGTGCCTTCGGGAAACAGGATCAGCGAGTCGCCGGATGCCAGCGCGCCGTGCATCAGCGCCACCGGGTCGCTGCCCGGTTCGCTGCGGGTGCGGTCGATCAGCAGCGCGTGGAATACGTCGCGGCCGATAAAGCGCCGCAGCGGCGAGCGCTCCCAGTAGTCGGCACCGGCCACCGGGCGCGTGACGGTGCGCAGGTCGGGCGGCAGGCAGCCCCAGATCAGCACGAAATCGCCGTGGCTGCTGTGGTTGGCAAAGTAGACGCGCTGCACCGCGGCGGGGATGCAGCCCTGCCAGTTGGCGCGCATGCCGGTCAGCAGCCGGGCGAAGACGATGATGGCGCGCGCGGTCGCGCGGGCAAGCCACATGGTTGGTTACCTCAGGATCACGGTCAGCAAGGCCAGCGCCAGCTGGCACACAGTCAGCGCGGCGCTGGCGCGCACCAGCCGCAGCGCGCCGCGGGCGCGGTCCGGCAGCGGACGGCCGGCGCGTTGCGCCGGCATCCAGCCCAGTTCGAGCAGCGCGGCGTCCAATCCGGCCAGGTCGGGCTGGTCCTGCCGCCCGGCCGCGAGCGCATCGAACAAGCGGCGGTCGATGGCAACGCGCAGCAGCAGCCAGAGCTGGGGCAGCGCCAGCAGCAGCGAAGCGGCCGCCAGCACGCGCGGGACCGGCGTGGCCACCCCCAGCCATGCCGTGGCCACGCCGAAAGCCAGCCCGGCCGCGCCGATCCACACGGCGCCCGACAGCGCGCCGGTGACGGCGTGTGCGATCCAGGCATCAGTGCCTTGCGTGAACTCAGCGTCCATCATCGGGCTCCGGCATGGCGGGACGGTCCAGCCAGCGTTGCAGCGCCTGCGCATGTTCGCGCCCGAGCACCACCGCCGGGCGATGCTCGCGCAGCAACTCCAGCGCAGCGCCGGCGTCGCGCAGTCCCTGCCGGCGCGCCAGCCATGCGGCGGCAACCAGCGCGCTGCGCGAATAGCCGAGCGCGCAGCTGACCAGCACGCGGCGGCCCTGCCGCTGCCAGGCGTCGAGTTGAGCCACGGCCTGGTCCAACTGTTCCGGCGTCGGCACGGTCAGGTCCAGCACCGGCACGCAACGATACGCAAGCGCCGGGTCGGTGGCTGCGCGCGGCAGTTCGGCGGTCAGGTCGAGGACTGCGTCCGCCCCGATCGCGCGCAGTCCGGCGCGGGTCGGGAAGCGGCCAACCCAGATGCCGTCCGCGATGGCACTGGGCTGCGGCGCGCGCCGCGTCCACCAGCGCGAATTGAGGAAGGCGCCCAGCAGGTACGGCGCCAGCACCCAGCGCGCGGCCGGGGCCATCATCCCATCGCCGTCCTTCTGGAACCACGCCGGCGCGGCCAGCGCGTAGATCCGGGCGACGCAGGCCAGCGCCAGCGCGGCCCACAGCAGCAGCAACGCCAGCGTCACCGACGCACCCACCGCCAGCACCGCGCACAGCAACCCCACCAGCGCGCCCACGGTGTAGCGGCGCGACAGCTGGCGCGTGCGCGCGTCCGGCGCACCGGCAGCGGGCCGTTGCATCGGGAACAGGTAAACGCACAGCCAGCCCACCAGCGCGCCGGTGGGCACATCGATCAGGTGGTGCTGCCAGGTGGTCAGCACCGAGACCCCGATCAGCGCAAACCAGCCGTGCAGCAGCCAGCGCCAGCCGCCGCGCAGGTGCGCCGCAAAGGCGACCCACAGGATCACCAGCAGGCTGATATGCAGCGACGGCGCCTGGTTGAACGGCAGGTCGAAACCGCCCAGCAGCGTGAACAGCTGGCCCGGCAGGCCGTCGGCTTCGGGCCGGGCAAAGCTGAAGCGCAGCGGGAAGGCGATAAAGCACGCCACCGACACCAGCTGCGCCAGCACCAACCGCCTGACGTGCGTGAGCAGCGCCGCGCGCGTGCGCCACAGGAAGAAGGAGATGCCGTACAGCAGGTCGATCGACCAGTACGGCACGATGGTCCACGGCAGGAACGGGATCCCCTGCTCCCATTCGAAATAGATCGCCGGCACGTTGGCGCGCTGGCTCGCCAGCCAGTTGGCAAAGCCGTAGCTGGAGAAAAAGAACGCGCCGGCCAGCGCCAGCAGCAGGCAGGCCAGCCCCCAGGGCCGGTTGCCTGCAGGCAGCTGCGAATGCGCCCCGGCGTCAACCTCCGTCGGCACCGTGCTCATGCGCCGTGCCTGCGCGCCAGGCTGACGGTGAAGATGCCCCACGGGTCGATGCGCTGGGTCACCTTGTCAAAGCCAGCGGCCCGCACCAGTTCGTCCATCTCGGCCTGCGAGCGGCGGCGCATCACCCAGGCGGCGCCGGCGCGGTGGCTGGTGAGCGCGCGCGCGATGAATTCCAGCTGCGGATGCCAGGGCTGGCCGGTGTAGACCAGGTAGCCGCCGGGCGGCACCGCGCGCGCCAGGCCCTCGAGCGAGCGCCGCACCATTGCGTTGTCGGGGAACAGTTCGTACAGGCCGGAAACCACCGCCAGTGTCGGCGCCGGTGCCAGCGCCGCCAGGCTGTCGCCGTCGAAGGCATCGCCCTGCTCGAAGCGGGCCACGTCCGCGAGATCCTTGGCGGCGATCAGGGCGCGGCCCTGCTCGACGTTCAGCGGGCTGTAGTCGCGCAACAGGATCGACTCGACCGCCGCGGCGCCGCCATCCAGCGCGCCCAGCGCCTCAAGCACATAGCGCCCGTGCCCGGCGGCGATATCGACGATCCGCACCGGCATGCCGGCCGCGCGCAGCCGCCGCACGGCCTCGGCGATCAGGGCCTCGGCGTGGACCTTGCGCTGGCGGATGCCGCGCCAGCCGATCGCGTCCAGGTACTGCTGATCGGCCAGCCGGCCCAGCTTGCCGCGGCCCGAGGGGGCGTTGCGGTAAACATAGTCGAGCGTCGAGCCCGAGTCGAAGCCGGTCTCATGGCCCAGCCGCACCCCGTCCGACAGTATTCCGCCCAGCTTCAGGTTGGCCCGCGCCGCGCGCCAGTACCAGGCGGCCAGCCCGACAGGCGCCGACGCCAGGCGGTCGGATTCCTCGCGGAACGGGCCGATCTGGTCGGCATCGAGCAGCGAGCGCGGCGCCGACGGCGTGTCGAATTCGCGCAGGATAAAACGGCGCGCGGCATCGACCGCCAGCTTGCGGTCGCGCTCACCGAGCGTGTCGTGATAGAAGCCGTCCAGCACGATGCGCTCCTTGGTGCGCGAACCCAGGCGCTCATAGAAGCGGTCCTGCGGCCCGCGATGCACGACCCAGTCGGCGCCGGAGATCAGCAGCTGCGTCGGCACCGTGATCGCCGCGGCATCGGCGACGATGCGCTCCGCCGTGTCGTACAGGTCCAGCAGGATATTGACCGCGATCGGGCGCGTGATCAGCGGATCGCTGTCGTAGCTGGCGATGCGCTCGGGATCGTGCGTGAGGAACTTGGCCTTGACGTAGCTGTTGACGAAGAACTTGCCGCGCAGGCGCTGCATCAGCTTCAGCCCCGGCCGCGCAAAGGGCACGTAGAGCTTGACCTTGAACGCGGGCGAGGCCAGCACCAGCGCGCGGATCGGCGGCGCGTAGTCGTGCACCCAGGTGGCGGCCAGCACCGCGCCCACGCTCTGCGCGATCACCGCGGTGCGTTCCAGCGGGATGCCGTGGACCTCGGCGATATGGGTGGTGAAGGTCTGGATATCGCGCACCGAGTCCGCCAGGCTGGGGCTGTAGCCGCGCTCGCCGGGCGAACGGCCGTGGCCGCGCGCATCCCAGGCAAAGATCTCGTAGCCGGGCAGGTTCAGTTCGTCGGCCAGGTGGGCGACCCGGCCGGAATGCTCATGGCCGCGATGGAACAGCACCACGGCGCCGCGCGCCGGGCCCTCCACCGCCGGCCAGTGCCGATAGAACAGCGTCTGGCGGTCGTGGGTCTCGAATTGCCGCTCTTGCGGCTGGCGCGTCGACGGTCGGTCCATCTCGCTACTCCGCTGTGCGGGACTGGGCCTCGGCGACACCGCGGCGCACCCGGTTGGCAATCGTGAACAGCGACAGCAGCGACAGCACCAGCCACAGCCAGCTGGCGGCCGCGCCAAAGCCCAGGCCAACACCGGCCCACAGCGCGATCGCGCCGACCGCGAAGGCGCGGTCGCTCTTGCCCAGCGGGCCGTCGTAGCGCCGGCTGGCCCCGGCCAGCGGGCCGATCAACCCGGCGGCCTCGACGATCACCGCCAGTAGCGCGAAGGTGCCGACCTGGCCCAGGCTGAAGCCCGGCAGCGCGGCCAGCGGCAGGATCAGCGCCAGGTCCGAGGCAATGTCGCCAAGCTCGTTCAGGTAGGCACCCAGCACGCTCTGCTGGCCGTGCTCGCGCGCCAGCATGCCGTCGACGGCGTTGAGCGCCATGCGCAGGAACAACCATAGGGGAAACAGCAGGAACAGCGCCGGGGTCTCGGCCACCAGCATGCCCAGCGTGGCCAGCACCCCCACCGCGAGGGAGCCGGCCGCGGCGGCCAGCGTCACCTGGTTGGCAGTCACGCCGCGCTGCGCCAGGTCTTGCACCATGGGGCGCAACCGGGCCTGGAACCTGGGCTTCAGTTCATAGAGGGTCATCGCACCGGCCTCCCTGCCGAGCTGATGCCGGAAGCGACGCCGTGCGCCAGGCCGCGGCGACGCGCAGGGTCATGCGCCGGGCCTGCCCCGACCTCTTCCGTCTTGTTTCTGGTAGTTTTCTGACCGCGGCGCGGCTGCTGCTCGTGCCGGCCAAGGCATGGCGGCAGTGCCTGGCTCAGCACTCTACCGCCAACGTCGAGACATTACCAGAAGGCGCTTGCGGCCAGAACCGGCTAGGCCGAGGCAATGGTGTCCCGCACTGCGTCGGTCACCTGCGCCACCACGCCCTCGCGCCAGTCGTCGGTATCGCCATAGAAGGCACGCCACATCGCCTGGCGGACCAGCGCGCGCTGGTTTTCGTCGGCTTCCGGGTGCTGGTGCAGCCAGTGGTCGCCGCGCAGCGCGTCCAGCACCTCGCCCACCGGCAGCGTGCCGAACTCAAGCGCGATGCCGGCATAGTCCATGGTGGGCAGGGTCTGCAGCACCGCGTGCCAGGCCAGGCCGGTGAGGTTGGCCGAGGTCGACGAGCCATCGTAGATCGAGGTCACGCGCGCGCCCCAGATCGCGCGCGTGCGCGTGAGCGATTCCGGCGTGTCCGGGCCCATGTGGATGGGCTCGCCATAGCCCCAGGGGCCCAGCCCGGTATGGACGTCGATCCAGCGCAGCGCCTCGCGCCCGGCGCCGAAGCGCGCCAGGATGCGGCACAGCGTGTAGTTGCTCCAGGCAGCCTTGTCGCCGCCGTAGAACATGCCGCCCGGGTCCTGGTACTGGCCGCGGCTGACCGCGGCCTGGTACCACGGCATGCCGCGCTCGGCCACGGCCTTCATCAGTTGCGCCTGGTCGGTGTCGGACGGCGGCCATTGCGCCGGCACCAGCAGCGGCGCGATCTCGGCATAAGCCTCGTTGTACGGCAGCGGCTGGGTGAAGTCCATGAAATTGCGGTTCAGGTCGACGTTGTCCTCGTTGACCCGGCGCAGGTGGGAAAAACCGTAGGGATTGATCGCATGCACCAGCAGCAGGCTGGTGTCGGCGGCGGCGCAATCGGCAAGCAGCGCGGCGTCGTGCAGCATCGTCACCTGCGCGCCGGAGCCGGCAAAGCCTTCGGCGCCGTGCGTGCCCGAGGTCACCATCAGGCAGCGGCGGGCCTCGGCCGGGCCGGCCAGCGCCACGTCGATCGCGAGGTCCTCGCCGGCACTGCCGCGCTTGGTGGGGTGCGGGAACTGGGCCAGCGCGGCCCCGGCCGTGCGCGCGGCGTCAAGGAACTTCTGGCGGGCTTCGGCGTAGCTGCGAGAAAAATGGCTCATGGCGTGACCGGCGGATGCGATGCAGGCATTAGACGCCAAATCCGCAGGTCTTGCCACCCGCTGCTAGAACAGCGACCCGGACGCATACCCGGGCGCCGGCGCGGGCTCCGTCCCCGGCCCCCAGATACCAGGCGAAGTGAACGCCTGCGGATGCATCTCGATCCCGGCCGCGGCCAGCTGGCCGGCGGTCAGCACCAGGTGACGGGCCAGCCAGTCGTGCAGGCTGCGCAGGAAGCGGATGTTGTCGACGCTGTTGGACCCCGCGATCAGCCATTCCAGCTTGATATGCGCCGTATAGACGTCGAGCAGGTTGGTGGCGCGCAGCCGCGGCGGGGTGGACGGGCTGCGTTCGATCGCGAGGATGCGGCGCACCTGCGCCATGCCGATGTCGCCGGTGCGCTGGTACTGCTCGTAGACGCCCTCAAGCGCCGGGAAGCGCACTGTCGGCTGCACGCGCGGCACCGCGGCCACCTTCTCCATGCGCAGCACCAGGTAGCGGATCGCGGCGGCGCGCTCGGCGGCCTGTGCCTGGGCGGGATCGCGCCGGCGGGCCGGGGGCGCCGCCTCGGGCAAGGCCGTGCGCGGCACCACATCGCGCTCGGTGTAGTCCGGCACCTGCAGCAGCAGGCCCGGATGCGGCACCGCGGCACGCGCGCAGTCATCGCCAAAGGGATATTCATGCCCTGCGGCGTCGCGCAGGATATAAGCCTGCCCGGCCGGGAAACCATGGTGGCGGCGGCTCGCGCCCCGCGCATGGCAGCGCGTGGCGGGGTCGACGAAGTCCTTGCGCACGGGGATCCAGCCCCCGTCGTGTGCCTGGGTCATGCGTTGCGGCTCATGCCTGAATTGCTAGACCCGCCATTGTCGCCGATCTGCGCGCTCGCCCCGGCGAATCTGCCCTGCCCTACTTCAGCATGAACGACATCGCCGACAGGCAGTTCAGCATGCGCACCGCCGCCTGGACCGAATCGGCCTGGAAGGACAGCGTCACGCCGTCGCGGCGCTCCAGCGCCGGCCACTGGCAGAACAGGTCCGCGTGCGCGGGCGTCAGGGTCTGCAGGGTGCAAGTCACCGGCGCGGCGATGCGCAGGCATTGCGCCTGCGCGCGTTCGCGCACCGCGGTTGCAGCCGCTGCGGCAATGGCCTCGCGCGCCGCCGCCGGCGACAGCGAGGTGCCGCTGCCGAAGCCGTCCGCTGACTTGGTCTCGACATAGCGCACCCACGGCATCAGCGCATGGGTTTCCTGCACGAAGACATCGTCGCCGCTGGCCATCAGCACCGGCGCGCCGAACTCGCCGGCCAGCGCGGCGTACAGGCCCGCCTCGCCCAGTTCCTTGCCGTTGAGCCAGACCCGCGCGAAGGCGCCGCTGTTGATGGTGTGCGCCAGCACGCCGCGGCTCTGGGCGCGGCCGTGGTAGCCGATCATCAGCACGCCGTCGACTCCGGCCTCGACGCCGGCCATCATGCCAAGGTAGCGCGGCTTGCCCAGCACCACCCGCGCGCGCGGATCGAGCTGGTCCGGCAGCAGGTTGCGGAAGCCGCCGTGCGAATCGTTGACCAGTACTTCAGTCGCACCGCCGGCAAAGGCGCCTTCGACCGCGGCATTGGCTTCGCCGGTCATCCAGGCGCGGGCGCGTTCGTATTCGCCGTTGCCGGGGCGGGTCTGTTCGGCGTGGAAGACGCCAGCCACGCCTTCGATATCGGTGGAAACAAGGATCTTCATCAGGCGGTTTGGCCCAGTTCGGGCATCACGTCCAGCAGTGCGCGCCGGCCGTGGCCGTCGCGGCCCTGCACCGGTGCGGCATGCCACAGGGCATGCAGGATGGCTTGCTCGACGCTGTCGGCCGCGGCGCGGAACAGCGGGTCGAGATGGGTTTCATGCAGCATGGCGACGGCCGGCATCGGCCGGGCGGTGTCGTGCGGCACGGTATACGCGCTCGAGAACGCGACTGCGATATCGCCCGAGCCATGCCCGAACACCGAGCCGGTACGCGCCAGCCCGGCGCCGGCGCGCAGCGACAGCCGGCGCAACTGGCGCGCGTCCAGCGGGGCGTCGGTGGCGAGGATCATGATGATCGATCCCTTTTCCGGTTGCGCCGCTGTGTCGGGCTGCGCCAGGCGCTGGACCAGTTCCGGACCGACCAGGCGGCCGGCAACGGTCAACGATTCCGGCGTGCCGAAATTGGCCAGCACCAGCGCGCCCACGCGATAGCCACCGGCCAGGCGTGAAGCGGTGCCGATACCACCCTTGACGCCGAATGCCGACATGCCGCGCCCGGCGCCGACCGCGCCCTGCGCAACCTCCTGGCCGGCACCGGCCAGGGCCGCCTCATAGTGGCTGCCCTCCACCGCCATGCGCTGGATATCGTTCAGGTAGCCGTCATTGCACTCGAACACCAGCGCATTGACGGTCGGCAGCGCGCGGCCGATCTCCGGATTGGCCGCCACCGCCGCACGGATCTGCGCCTGCGCGACCGCGCCGACCGAAAAGGTATTGGTCAGCGCCAGCGGCGTTTCCAGCACGCCCAGTTCGTCCACCTGCACCAGCCCGATGCTCTTGCCAAAGCCGTTGAGCACGGTGGCCGCGGCGGGCACCTTGTCGCGGTACGGATCGCCGCCATGCGGACGGATCACGGTGACGCCGGTCTGCACGGCGCCATCCGCCAGCGTGCAATGGCCGACGGTCACGCCGGCCACGTCGGCAATGCTGTCCAGCGGACCTGCCGGCAGGCTGCCGACACGCGGCACGCCCGTTGTCGATGCGGTCATGTTCAGCGGCTCAGGGTTCAACGGCGGTCGATCTTGGGGTCGAGCGCGTCGCGCAGGCCGTCGCCCAGCAGGTTGAAGGCCAGCACCGTCAGGAAGATCGCCAGGCTCGGGAAGATCGCCACGTGCGGCGCCGTTACCATGTCGGCACGGGCTTCGTTGAGCATCGCGCCCCATTCCGGCGTGGGCGGCTGCGCGCCCAGTCCCAGGAACGACAGGCTGGCCGCGGTGATGATCGAGGTGCCGATACGCATCGAAAAATACACCACGATCGACGACACCGTACCCGGCAGGATATGCCGCATCAGGATGGTCCAGTCCGATGCGCCGATGCTGCGCGCCGCCTCGATATAGGTCAGACGCTTGAGCATCAGCGTATTGCCGCGCACCAGCCGCGCGAACGCCGGGATGCTGAAGATGGCCACGGCGAAGATCACGTTGGTCATGCCGTTGCCGAGGATGGCCACGATGCCGATCGCCAGCAGGATGCCCGGGAAGGCGAAGAGCACGTCGGAAATGCGCATCACGATGCGGTCCCACCAGCCTTCGTAGTAGCCCGCCAGCAGGCCCAGCACGGTGCCGATCAGCGCGCCGATGATCACCGACAGGAAACCCGCCGCCAGCGAGATGCGCGCGCCTGCCAGGATGCGGCTGAAGATATCGCGTCCGAGCGAATCGACGCCCATCCAGTGCGCGGCCGACGGGCCGGCGTTGAGCGCGTCGTAGTCGAAGTAGTTCTCCGGGTCGTACGGCACGATATGCGGCGCCACGATGGCAATCACCACCAGCACCAGCACGAAGGCGCCGGCGCCCAGCGCCAGGTGCTGCTTGCGGAATTTGCGCCAGAACTCGGTCCAGGGCGTGCGCACGGCCTCCGGCACGGGGGCGGTGGCGGGTGCCGCTTGCGCTGCGGCGGGCGTGGAAAGCTCAGTCATGCCGGCCTCACTTGTAGCGGATGGTTGGGTTGATCACGGTGTAGAGCATGTCCACCACCAGGTTGATCAGAATGAATTCGAGCGAGAACAGCAGCACCTCGGCCTGGATCACCGGGTAGTCGCGCATCTCGACGGCATCGACCAGCAGGCGCCCCAGGCCCGGCCAGTTGAACACCTTCTCGACCACGATCGAGCCGCCCAGCAGGAAGCCGAACTGCAGGCCCATCATGGTCACCACCGGGATCATGGCGTTGCGCAGGCCGTGCTTGGCCACCACCAGCGTCTCGCGCACACCCTTGGCACGCGCGGTGCGGATGAAATCTTCTTGCAGCACCTCGACGAACGAGGCCCGCGTAAAACGCGCCATCACCGCGGCCACCGCCGCACCCAGCGTGATCGACGGCAACACGTAGTGCTTCCAGCTGTCGGCTCCGATCGACGGCAGCCAGCCCAGCTGCACCGAGAACACTTCCATCAGCAGCATGCCCAGCGCAAAGGCCGGGAACGAAATGCCCGACACCGCCAGCGTCATGCCGAACCGGTCCGGCCAGCGGTTGCGCCACACGGCCGAGCCGATGCCGATCGCCATGCCGAACACCACCGCCCAGGCCATCGACGCCACCGTCAGCAGCAGCGTGGGCATGAAGCGGTCGCCGATCTCCTCGCTGACCGGGCGCTTGGTGCGCAGCGAATGGCCGAACTCGCCGCGGACCGCATTGGAGAAGAAGTTGACGAACTGCTCGTGCATGGGCCGGTCCAGCCCAAGGTCCTTGCGCACCAGTTCGACCGTGGCCGAATCGGCCTCCGGGCCCGCCGCCAGCCGCGCGGGATCACCCGGCAGCAGGTGGACGAACAGGAACACCAGCACTGCCACGATCAGCAGCGTGGGGATCACGCCCAGCACACGTTTGAGGAAGTAATTCAGCATGACACACCAGAAGGAAATGCAGCAGCAGAGGCCGCAGGCCGCCCGCCCTGCGACCCCGCGACGCGGGCAAGGCGGCCACCTCGGCTTACTGCTTTACTGCTTACTGCTCGTTGAGTGGAGAAGGCAAAGCGGCTGGCATTGGTCCTGCACGCGCCCGCCCTCACCCCCGCCCCTCTCCCGCTCGCGGTGTACAGACCGGAGACATGGGTAACAGGTGTTCGGAGACATAGGTGACACGTGACCTGCGCGCATCATGATGCGCGCAGGTCAAGTTCTC